>CAZPSO010000187.1:0-5378 GCA_964588895.1 uncultured Tessaracoccus sp. | reverse complement strand
GTGGCATGCGGTTCGAAGTTGTGCAGGGGTCTGATGTTTCGGCACATGCATCCATGGTCACACGGATGGCTGCCCAATGGCAGAGGCGTAACACGTGAGGTTGGCCGAACTCGAAGTTGATCCTGTCTAGGCTTGGGACGATTGGACCACATCCGATCAGGAGCGTTCGGAGGGATATGACGGATCTGTCGCGCCCAGCTTCCTGGGGCCGGGGGCAGTGGATGGAATATGCCGACAGGCTCCTGCTGGCCGTGCGGCCATTTGCCACTGAGTCAAGGGCCATGTTCCAGCTCCCCGGAGACCGCAGCGGTCTCGGTTCGCCAGTGGACGGGCTGGAGGCCTTCGCACGCACCTTCCTCATCGCCGGCTTCCGGCTGGCGGGAGAGCGCGGACATGACCCCCACGGCTTCGCCGACTGGTACGCGGAAGGAATCGCCTCCGGGACCGACCCGGGCTCCCCGGAGCGCTGGATCCGCCTCGACGAACACCCCCAGGCAAAGGTGGAGGCGGCCTCCATCGCCCTCATCCTCGACCTGACCCGGGAGTGGATCTGGGACCGTCTGCCCGCCGGGGTGCAGTCCAACGTCATCGACTACCTCGCGCCCGCCGTCGGGGATGACACTTACCCGCAGATCAACTGGATCTGGTTCCGCCTGGTGGTCCAGACCTTCCTCCGCTCAGTGGGTGGCCCCCATGACCTGGACGAGATGCAGGCCGACCTGGCCACGCACGACACGTTCTTCCGCCCCGGCGGCTGGCTCTCCGACGGGACGAGCCGAGCGTTCGACCACTACAACGGGTGGGCGCTGCACTTCTACCCCACCCTCTGGTCCCGCATGGCCGGGGCAGAAGATCTGGCCCCGGGCCGACGGGAGCGGGACCGCCAACAGCTGGACCGGTTCCTCGTGGACGCAATCCACCTGGTGGGCGCCGACGGCTCCCCGCTGCTGCAGGGACGCAGCCTGGTCTACCGCTTCGCAGCGGCAGCGCCCTTCTGGGTGGGGGCGCTGGCCGAGGTCCCCTCCGTACCGCCGGGCCAGTTGCGCCGGGCCGCCTCCCTGATGCTGGAGCACTTCCATTCCAACGGCGTCCCCAACGAGGACGGTCTGCTGGATCTGGGCTGGTTCACCGCATGGCCAGGTCTCGCCCAGTCATACAGCGGCACCGGCTCGGCCTACTGGGCCGGGATGGGCATGCTGGGCCTCGCCCTGCCGTCGGAGCATCCCGCGTGGGCCGTCCCGGAAGAGCCCATGCCCAGTGAAACCGCCGACTTCATCACCGCGATGGAGGCCCCCGGCTGGCTCGTCAGTGGCACCGTCGACGACGGGGTGGTGCGCGTCATCAACCACGGCACCGACCACGCCCACCCGGGCGCCACCGGCGGTGACAGTCCCTACTACGCCCGTCTTGGCTACTCCACCGCCACCCTCCCGCCCATCGACCCGGACAGCTGGCTGAACCCCCTCGACAACACTGTCGCCGTCCTCGACGCCGACGGCAACGCCTCCCACCGGACCGGGATGGAAGTGCTGGCGCTGCGCGTGGAGCAGACCGATGTCGGTCCGGTCGGTGTCGCCGCGTCCACCACCGTGACCCACTGGCTGGTGCCCCAGGGGGAGCAGCACGACCACGGGACGGGTCTCGTCGGCGAGGCCACACCAGCCGGCAACCTCCTGAGCGTCTCGATCGTGAGGGGCGCCGTCGAGCTGCGGCTGGCCCGCCTCACGGACCCCGCCGGGCGGGCGCAACGCATCCGGATCGGTGGCTGGCCCCTGGCCGGGGGCGCCGCCGAACGCCTTGGCTCCCGCATCACCCCGCTGACCCCCGCCGCGGTCCACCTCGACACCCGGCGGCATGCCAGCCCGCTGGGCGAGCAGACCACCACTCCCTATCTCATCGCCGATGCCCGCGCCGGGGCCTGGGTGGCTGGGGCCGTCGAGCTGTCGGGACGACCAGCCACCGAGACCGGCAGTGTCGTCATCGATGAGCGCCCCGGAACCGTCACCATCGCCGCCACGTGGCCCGACGGCGCGCACACCACCACCACGATTGCCACCGAGCACCTCCACGCAACGCTGCGCGGGAGAGAACACCAACCTGGCCCAGCGCTGGACCGGAAGAATTAAGAAGGCGTACCGAAACGCTGGCCTCTTGCACGGCCCCCCTGGAGTGATCGTTCCGGATGCTAACATCGCTACATGACGATGTTAACGGGCATCCCCGATGATTTCGGGACCGACGGGTTGCCGGTGGCGGCAGCCTTGTTCCATGGGCTGTCTGACCCGTCAAGGTTGGCAATTTTGCAGCACCTGACCCTGGGTGAGCATCGGGTGCGCGACCTGACGGAACATCTCGGGTTGGCGCAGTCGACTGTCAGTGGGCATCTGGCGTGCTTGCGGGAGTGCGGGCTGGTGGAGTCCCGGGCGGAAGGGCGAGCGTCGGTGTTCTCCTTGACCAGTGCCCCCGAGGTCCTGGGCGTGCTCGCGGCGGCGGAACGTCTGCTGGAGGCCACGGGCCAAGGGGTGGCACTGTGCCCCAATTATGGCGTCGGCACCGTCACCAACCCGAGCGTCGAGCAGTTGAAGAGCCACAAGACCCAGAGAGTTGAGCGATGACCAGCCGCAGCGATGCGGACCCTGTTCTGGTCGAGAGCGCCTGCGGCTGCGAGGCGCCCACTCCTCCCGAGCCCGGCGGCAGGGGTGTCGATGAGGGTGGGGCGCGTTGGTGGCAGATTCGGGACATCCAGTTCGGGCTGGTCTCAGGCGCTTTCCTGTTGGCCGGGTTCGTCTCCGGTCGGATCGGCTGGGAAACTGCCGCGCTGATCCTGAGTGCTGTTGCGCTGGTGGTGGGGGCGTCGACGTTCGTCCCCGGTGCCCTGAAGAGGCTGGTTCGGGGCAAGGTGGGTGTCGGTCTCCTGATGACGATCGGTGCGGCGGGCGCCACGCTGCTGGGCCAGGTCGAGGAGGCGGCCATGCTGGCCTTCCTGTTCTCGCTGGCCGAGGGCCTGGAGGACTACTCGATCGCCAAGACCCGTCATGGGCTGCGGGCCCTGCTTGCCCTGGTCCCGCGTGAAGCCACGATCCGCCGTCAGGGACGCGACGTCGTGGTCGGTGTCGACGACCTGGTGGTCGGTGACCTCCTGGTCGTGAAACCGGGCGAACGGCTCGCCACCGACGGGACAGTCCGCACGGGCCGCACGGCACTGGACATATCGGCCATCACCGGCGAGTCGATGCCGGTGGAGGTGGGGCCCGGCCAGGAGGTGTTTGCCGGCTCGATCAACGGCTCGGGTGCACTGGAGGTGGAGGTCACTGCCGGCGCGCAGGACAACTCCCTGGCGCGGATCGTGCACATCGTCGAGGCGGAGCAGTCCCGCAAGGGTGAGACCCAGCGCCTGGCGGACCGGATCGCCAAGCCGTTGGTGCCAGGCATCCTGGTCGCTGCGACGCTCACGGCCGTCATCGGTTCCTTGTTGGGGGATCCTTCGGTGTGGCTGGCGCGGGCGCTGGTGATGGTGGTGGCAGCCTCGCCGTGTGCGTTGGCGATTTCCGTACCCGTGACGGTGGTGGCCTCGATCGGTGCCGGGAGCCGCCGCGGCATCCTGGTCAAGGGCGGAGCGGCTATGGAGACCCTCGGACGGGTGCGGACCGTAGCCCTGGACAAGACCGGCACCCTCACCCGCAACCAGCCAGCCGTGATCGACGTCGTCGCCGTGCCGGGCTACTCCCGCGGCGATGTCCTGGCTCTCGCCGCTGCGCTCGAGGCACGTAGCGAACATCCGCTGGCTCGAGCGATCCTGGCCGAGATCGACGACGGCGTGCGAGTCGCGGAGGAAGTCTCAGCGGAGGTCGGCGCAGGGCTGGTCGGCAGGCTCGATGGCCGCCGCGTGCGGTTGGGTCGTCCAGGGTGGATCGATCCCGAGCCGGTGACCGACGACGTGGCGCGGATGCAGCAGGCGGGGGCCACAGCGGTACTCGTCGAGGTGGATTCACGAGTGGTGGGGGCGATCGCCGTGCGTGACGAGCTGCGACCTGAGGCACGCGAGGTGGTGGCGCAACTGCAGTCCGCTGGATACACGATCGCGATGCTCACCGGTGACAACGAACCGACTGCCCGCGCGCTGGCCTACGAGGCGGGCATTGATCAGGTGCAGGCCGGGCTGCGGCCCGAAGACAAGTCGGCCGCCATCGAGCGTCTCGGCGGCTCGGGTCGGGCCACGGCGATGGTCGGGGATGGCGTCAACGACGCCCCCGCGTTGGCCACGGCCGATCTCGGGGTGGCGATGGGAGCGATGGGCACCGACGTGGCCATCGAAACCGCAGACGTCGCACTCATGGGCAATGACCTGCGGCTACTCCCACAGGCCTTCGACCACGCCCGCCGAACCCGCCGGATCATGCTGCAGAACGTCACCCTGTCCATCGCGCTGATCGCCGCCCTCATCCCCCTGGCATTGTTCGGGGTCCTTGGTCTGGCAGCCGTCGTCCTCGTCCACGAACTGGCCGAGGTCATCGTCATCGGCAACGGCATGCGCGCCCGCCGCGCCACGGCCTTCCCACCGCTCGCAGCACCAAACCGAACACCTGCGCCCAAGCCGGTTTCGGTCTGAGCACGTTCCAGACCATAGCGAGGACGTCGGACCGCATGACGGGAAGCCACTGGCGGTAGTCGTTGTCGATCCCCGTGACGGTGATGCTGGTGGAAGTCGTCGGGGCGTGAGCCCGCCGGTGACCGCCGGATCGCCGGCGGCTAGTCGAAGTGGGGAGTGGCCAGCGCAATCAGTTCATCGATGACCCCGTCCCGTCCGGCCACGATGAAGTCCTGCGTGGGGTAGGACGTCCCGAGCCCCCTGACGACGGCGCCGGCTTCCTCGGCCACCAGCCAGCCACCGGCGATGTCCCAGTTGTTCAGCCCGCGTTCGTAGTACGCGTCGATGCGGCCCAGGGCCACGTAGCAGAGGTCCATAGCTGCCGAGCCGAGGCGTCGGATGTCGCGGATGTGCGGGATGACGTCCAGCAGCAGACGCGCCTGCCAGATCCGCCGCTCCACCGCATACCCGAACCCGGTTCCCACCAGCGACGTCATCAACTGCTGGGAGCCGTCGAAGTGAAGTTGTTTCCGCAGCTTTGGGGCGACGACGTGCGCGCCCCCACCGGCATGGGCGTGGAACAGTTCGTCCAGGACCGGGTTGTACACGGCAGCCGCGACGGGCCGCCAGCCGCCCTCAAGGTGCGCGTCGCCCACTACCGCGGCCACGGAAACGCAGTAGCTCAGCTGCCCGTAGAGGTAGTTGACCGTCCCGTCCACAGGATCGATGATCCACGTGATCCCCGACGTGCCGGGAGCGTCCATGCCTTCCTCACCGAGGAGGCCGTCGT
>CAZPSO010000186.1:0-5391 GCA_964588895.1 uncultured Tessaracoccus sp. | reverse complement strand
AGCGCAACAGGAGGAAGATGCCGGCCTTGACCACGGCGGCTGCGTGCAGGTAGGCACTGACCGGGGTGATGGCGGCCATGGCGTCGGGCAGCCACACGTGGAACGGGAACTGGGCCGACTTGGTGAAGGCGGCCAAGAGGACGAGCACGGCCATCACGGTGGTAAACGTCGGGTCGGCGGTCCACAGGCGGGACGCGAAGATCTCCTGGATGTTGGTGGTTCCCAGCCTGGCCCACACCAGCACCACCGCGGTCAGCATGGACAACCCACCGACGAACGTCAGGAACAGCGTGCGCATGGACGCCGCCTCGCCGGGTTGGCCGGACCGGGCGATCAGCAGGAACGAGGCGAGCGAGGTGAGTTCCCAGCAGATGAACAACAGCACGAGGTCCGCGGCGAAGACCAGGCCGAGCATGGCGAACGTGAAGGTGGTCATCACCAGGAAGTAGCTCAACTGGCGCCCGGGGCCCAGGTACCTGGTGGAGTAGATGAAGACCACCGCGCCGATCAGCAGGGCAATGTAGGCGAAGATCACGCCCAGCATGTCGATGGTCATGTTCATCGCGATGCCCAGGGCGGGGACCCATTCGATGGCGACGGTGTAGGTCTGGCCCCGGGCTGCGGCGGCGGCTGCCGGGGTCAGCGATACAGCTGATGCGACGTACAGTGCCGCGAGGGGCCATCCGGCGTTTCGCCCCAGGAGCCGCTGCAGGAATGGGGTCAGCAGGATCGCCAACCCCACAAACCCGAGTGTCAAGAACAGAACCATTTGCGCGCAACACTACCAATCAGCGCGGCCGCCCCGGCAACTTGACGCCCCCGCACTGGGCATGGCATATCAGTCGGTGACGTGGACGATGCCGGTGGCACCGCGTTCTGCGTCGGCGAAGACGTGGGTCACCACCGGGTAGTGACCCGCTTCCGGGAAGGTCAGTTCCACGAATCCGCCTTGGGCGGGCTGGAGACCCAGGGCTTGGGCCCCCGCGTTGACCGACTGCGGGCCGAGGACATAGTGGCCCTCCATGTACATGGTGTCGAACTGGCCGCCCACGATGTGGAAACTGGTGGCGCGGCTAGGGCCGGCGGCCAACACCCAGAACCGGACCCGCTCCCCCACCCGCGCCTCGAACATCCTGCCGGCGTCGGTGTACTGGTAGGCAGTTCCGTTGAAGACCACCAAGGAAGGCTGGTCCGCGGCCGCGGCCGTCGCGTCGACGGGGGCGGGAGGTTCATCGCCCTGACCCGTGCCCGGTTCCAGGAAGACCTCGGACTGGACCACGACATACTCGCGATCCACCTCACCCAGGCCTTCTTCCGGTTCAATGATGACCGCGCCGAACATGCCGGCACCCACGTGGGCTGTCATCGGCGCGGTGCCGCAGTGGTACATCCAGACCCCGGAGCGCTCCGCGGTGAAGTGGTACTCCAGCGATTCGCCGGGTGCGATCGTGCGCATCGGTTCGTCAGGGGCCAGGGCCCCGGCGTGGAAGTCGATCGAGTGGCCGAGAGAGCCGTCGTTGACCAGCGTGATCTCGAAGCGGTCCCCCACGCGGCCGCGGATGGTGGGCCCGGGCACGGTGCCGTTGAACGTCCACGCCACCTGCGTGATGCCGGGGGCCACCTCCCGTTCCACTTCCTGGGCAACGAGCGTCATGCGATGGAGGCGCTGAGTACCGAGTGCGGGGGCCACAGGGTCCAGCACTTCGGTGAGGCGTGCGCCGGGGTCGATTCGCGGAGTGGTTGAGCCGACAGCGGTCCCGCCATCGGCATTCTCGTGACCTTCGTGCTCCGCGGCGGCTTGCCCATCGACGACGATGTCGAGGACCATGCCCTGCTGCCGGTGGCCCACGATGGAGCACCAGCCCTGCGCTGGCTCTGCGACCACGCCGACGTCCAGCGTGGCGGATTCCCCGGGTGCCAGACGGGGGCTGGCCCGGCCCAGCAGCACCAGGTCGTGGACCATGCCGTCGTCCCGGTTCACCAGTTCGATCACCAGTCGATTGCCGGCGGGGACGGCGATCGTGGCGGGCTCGAAGTACATGTCGTGGGCCTCTACCACCACGGTGGTGGTTTCTCCCGTTGCCGCGGCAACATCCTGTTGCGACGACGTGGCGGCGGTCAGGCCCGCGGCGGCGGGGTCGGCCGCCACGCCCAGGCTGACGGCGAGCACGATGGCCGAGACCGCGCCCACGAGTTGCCCGCCGCTCCAGATGGAGGGTGACCTGTCCGTGACCGCAGGTGCCTCGCCGCGCTGCCGGGCGGCGGCCACCTCGCCCTTGGCGACGACGGAAGCGCGGATGCCCAGCAGCATCAGCGGGATGAACATGGCCAGCGCCACCAGCACCACCACCGACACGAACACCCGCACCCAGCTCGGCACGGGTGCCAGACAGACCAACAGGCCCACGTTGATGGCTGCCAGCCGGGCGGAGCCCCAGCGGTCGAACCAGCGCTGTCCCGCGAGGATGACGGCCTTGCCGCCGCCCACCACCGACGGGACCAGGTAGGACAGGGCGCCCGTCAGGAGCTGTGCGGCGAAGCCGACCACCACCACCGTCACCACGGTGCCGAACGCTCCGGTGAACTCCGCCCAACCACCTGTGACGGCGAGGCCGACCGCGACCAAGACGATGCCCGCGATCCACCACAGGATCGACAGGCCCACCGACGCGGGCGCGAACTCGCGGGGCCAGGCGTTGCGGATCGGGGAGAGGACAGCGGAGCCCCACCAGAAGATGCCCAGTACATAACCCCCCAGCCCGACGATGGAGACCAGCGGTTCGCCGAGTAGGGCACCGACGATGATGACGCCCAGGGAGGCCGTGAAGACGGGCAGGCAGTGGATGGCGCGGCGTTCGGCCTTCGGCGAGATCCGGGTACGCAGCATGGTGGGCCACAGCGTCAGCAGGGTTCCGGTGACCGTCAGCCCCACCCAGCCCAGGATGTTGACCATGGTGTGGGCCAGGAGGGCGCGCCCGTGGACGTCGCCGCTGGGCGCGCTCGCCAGCAGCACACCCAACCCCGCCCCCACCGGCAGGCACATGGCGGCCACCAGGTAGTAGCGCACGGTGATGCCGAAGCGGCCCCCGAGCGAGGCACGTCGGACGCGGGAGAGCTGGACGGCGTGCATGACGACCGCCGTGGCCACCAGGATGGCGCCGAGGCCGGTCACCGGCCAGATCGCGACCCCGATCCCCACCATCACCACCACCGAGCCCGCCAGCAGGATCCACAACCGCAGCGACTGGGCGCGTCGGTCGTCGATACCCGGCCCCGCCTTCATCAGGGTGTGGGTGAAGTGTGTGCTCCACACCATGATGGCGTGTGTGATGGCGCCCAGCAGGACCATGTGCACCATCAGCCACCGGGAATTGGGCACGAAGGGGTGGACGAGGGCCAGGAGGGCGGCCAGGAGCAGCCAGATCAGTGCAGGGTAGTCGCGCAGCTTCCAGGTGCCCCTGGCACCCCGTGCGGTGGTGGTTCGGGGCTCAACGGTGCGCGTCGATGGCATGTCGGTTCACTTTCTGGGTAGGGCGGTGGCGGGCACGCACGCTGGTGCCAACGGCGATGAGGATGAAGCCGCCCAGGGAGCCCACGTTGCCCAGCAAGGCGGCTTGCCACACCGGCAGCAGCTCCAGGCCGAATTCGCTGAGGGCAACGCTCACCACACGAGCAGCAAGGGTCACGTGGAGGCTGACCAGCGGCACCCACATCGCCGGGTGGTAGGGCAGTCCCACCTTGAGCACCGCCGGCAGTATCACGGGCGCGTGGGCCAGCACCATGGACATCGCGAAGCCGAGGAAGGTGGCGTGGATCGCGATGTCATAGGCGGCTCCGTCGGGCCGTCCGCTGACCACGAGCGCGAGCGCCGCCACGGCCAGCCACCCGTACCCCGTCAGCAGCGCGAAGGCGGAGAACCGCGGCATGCCCTTGAGCCGGATGGTCTTGCGTGCGACGTCCACCTTGGCCAGCCAACCCGTGATGGCCAGCAGCGCGAAGCCGAGCAGTCGTCCGCTCCACTCCCCCGCCGGAGAGGTCGCCCACATCGAGGCGAGGGTTGCCGAGATGCCCAACACCAGCGCGAGCGCGATCAGGGTCCAACCTGCCGAGATCGGCATGTGAATCCGGGCCAGAGCCACCCGCTCGGAAGCAATGGTCAGCACGATGAAGCCGATCAGCAGCGGAATGACCACGAAAACTTCGACCCGGCTGAGCAGGAACGCCGCTGACGCACCCAGAACCGCGCCCATCCCCTCCGCGGCCACGGTGAGGTCGCGGGACCGCTGGTGGAACGCCACGTAGACGGCCACCAGGGTCAGCATCCCTTGCGTGAGCAGGAGTCGTCCCAGCGTGGGGTCGGGCAGGAGCACCAGCGCCAGGGCACCCGCGCCGGTGCCTGCCGGGGCCAGGTATGCCCACGCCGCGCGCAGGGCCACCGCCCGTTCCATCGAGACGACCGTGCCCAGGAACCCGAGTACCATCAGGGGTCCGTGCACGAGGCTGACCCTGGGGTTGCCCAGTGGTGCAGGGGCTCCGGCCAACGTCAGCCCGGCGTCCATCCCCACCAACAGCGCGAATCCCCCGGGAATCAGTAGCAGCGGGGCTGGCCAGTGGCGGCGGGTGGTAGGCAATGGGGCTTCCGGTCAGCGCTGGCGGGTGAAACGCAGGGTCCAGGCCTCCGGGCCGCGTTCGAGGTATTCGTGGGTCAGGGCCTCGCCCTCGCGGTCGGCCAACTGGGCCAGGAGGGGCAGCGGGTCGTGCGGGGCGATCAGGTCCATCTGCTGCCCCACCCCGATGCCGCCCAGCGCGCCGAAGATGGTGGCGTGGCGGATGGCGTGCGGAATTTGGCGGGCATCAAGGGCGGGCACGTCGGCGTCGTGGCTGCCCCCGCAGCCGCAGGCAGCCTTCTTCGTGGCGAGGGGGAGTTCTTCGATCTCTGGCATGGATGTTCTCCTTGGGTCGGGAAGGCATGGCCTTTTGACGATTAGTTCGTGCATATTCTGCCATGCCCTCTCCGGGTGCCGTTCGGGGGGTCCCAGGAGCCGGGATCGCAGGGCTGTTTGGAGAACAACGATCACTCCATGGCCAAGTGCGTGAACCCTTAGGGAAGCGCTGACCAATCATGCACCGGCTGTGGCGTACCCGGACGGGCGATCTGCAGCCCCCCCATCTGGATATGTACAACCCGGTACACGTACCAGATCCGGTGACCCCATCTCATCCCGCCGGGCACGTCCTCGCTCGGCACAGCATTGATCACCGATTCCTTAACTAGACTCGGCTCCATGGCAGAGACAACGAATCCCCCGGTGGACATCAAGCCCCGCTCCCGTGACGTCACCGACGGACTGGAGCGCTCGGCGGCCCGCGGCATGTTGCGGGCGGTCGGCA
>CAZPSO010000185.1:0-5429 GCA_964588895.1 uncultured Tessaracoccus sp. | reverse complement strand
CGAACGCGGCACCCTGCAGAGCGACGTGGGTGTGTGCAACACCTTCTCCGCCCCCTCCGAGGAAGTGCGCTGAGGTTCAGCCCTGCGGGTGGACCAGGGCCACGGCCGTGGCCGCCACGCCCTCACCCCGCCCGGTGAGGCCCAGCCCGTCACTGGTGGTGGCCGACACGGCCACGGGTGCGCCGAGGGCCGCCGAGAGGACGCGTTCGGCCTCGTGACGCCGGCCCGCCATGCGGGGCCGGTTGCCGATGACTTGGACCGAGACGTTGCCCACCTCGTACCCGGCCGAGCGCACGCGGCGGGCGGTTTCCTGCAGGAAGGCCACGCCGCTGGCCCCGGCCCACTCGGGCTGGTCGGTCCCGAAGTTGGAGCCCATGTCCCCCAGGCCGGCGGCGGCCAGCAGGGCATCGCAACAGGCGTGCGCGGCCACGTCACCGTCGCTGTGCCCGGCCAGGCCCTGGGCCTCGTCGGGGAAGTGCAAACCCGCCACCCACATGGGGACGCCGTCGGCCAACCGGTGGACGTCGGTGCCGATTCCCACCCGCATGTCAGCGCCGTCCCGCCAGGATGGCCGAGGCCACCACCAGGTCGATGGGTTCGGTGATCTTGAGGGCGTCACGGTGTCCCTCCACCAGGCTCACCCGGTGGCCGCATGCCTCGCAGGCCGACGCATCGTCGGTGACGTCGAGCCCGTCGGCGGCGACGACGTCATGGGCCTGTTTCAGGGTGTGCAACCGGAATCCCTGGGGGGTTTGGACGGCGCGCAGGGTGGAGCGCTCCACCACCGTCGACGAGTTCTCGTGCGTCGATCGCACGGAGTCCACCACCGGCACCACGGGAATCACAGCCTGCCCACCACGCCGCACGGCCTCAACCACCGCCCGCACCACTGGTGCGGGCACCAGGGGGCGGGCGGCGTCATGGACGAGGACCACCGTGTCGGGCGGGAAGTGGGCCAGGGCGGCCAGACCGTTGTTCACCGAGTCCTGCCTGCGCTCACCACCGACCACCAGGGCCACCGGCACCGCCACGTCCGCGAGCGCACGTTCGAACGCGGCGCGCCCGTCGGCAGGGATGGTGACCACCACCTGCTGCGCTCCCCCGTCCACCATGGCGTCCACGCTGCGCCGCACCAGCGTGACCCCGTCGAGTTCGACCAGCGCCTTGGGCACCTCTGCTCCCAGCCGGGAACCGGAACCGGCCGCCACCACGAGGGCAGCGACCGGTTCGGACTGATTGTTCATGTGTGGGAACTTAGCGGGCTACGAAGCGAGGACCTCATCCAGTCTGACCTCGGCCTTCTCCTCCGCGACGTCCTCCGCCAGGGCCAGTTCCGCCACCAAGATGGAGCGGGCCTTGCTCAGCATGCGCTTCTCCCCGGCGGACAGACCCTTGTCCCGGTCACGGCGCCACAGGTCGCGCACCACTTCCGAGACCTTGATCACGTTGCCGCTGTGCAGCTTCTCGAGGTTTGCCTTGTAGCGGCGGGACCAGTTGGACGGTTCCTCCGTGTGCTCGGCACGCAGCACGTCGAAGACACGCTCCAGGCCAGCGGCGTCCACCACGTCGCGAACACCCACGAGGTCCAGGTTGTTGGCTGGCACCCGCACAACGAGATCGTTTTGTCCGATGATCCTCAGCACCAGGTAGAGGCGATCCTCCCCCTTGATTTGGCGGGTCTCAATGTCTTCGATCACAGCGGCCCCATGATTGGGGTAGACCACTGTCTCACCGACCGTAAATGTCATAGTTCACCGGCCCCTTTCCGAGGGCAATTCTAGCACGCACCCCAGAAGCTGAATCTTTCTCAGAAAAGCCCCTTGCCCCGACGGTGTGGACCGTCATGACGCAGTGGTTGCGGTGTGGCTGCCAGTTTTGGGTAACATGTGCACCACCACCTTGGGGAGGACACAAAAGATGAGTGCACCTTGGACGCGACGCGGCCTGACCTGGCTCGCTGCCGCCGTCATCACGGTCGGCCTGACGGCCGGTTGCACGCAGGGTGACTGGCGCTACGAATCCGTCCCCGCCGCCGGAGTGCAGGCCGACGCCGCCGACGCCAAGGTGCGCAACCTCATGATCATCAGCGACCCGGACGGGCAGGCACTCCTCCTGGGTGCCGTCGCCGCCACCGAACCGGTCACGCTGACCGGTGTCACCATCGCGGTCATCAACGAGGACGGCACGTTCGGGGACGCCACCGCGATCGACCTGAACCGCGAGATCTCGGCCGAGGGCATCTACACCTTCGAGCCGGAGAACCTGCAGTTCGTGGACCCGGGACTGCTCCTGGGCCGCACGGCGCAGGTGGATGTCGTCTTCTCCGACGGCCGCCGGGCATCGCTCGAGGTTCCCATCTACTCCTTTGAGCACCCCGACTTCGCCGAGACCTGGTCCGAGGTATACGGCTGAGGCCGCATCACCCTTCGTACTTGTAGCCGAGGCCCCTCACGGTGATCAGCCGCTGCGGGTTGGCGGGGTCCTTCTCGATCTTGGACCGCAGCCGCTTGATGTGCACGTCGAGGGTCTTGGTGTCCCCGACGTAGTCACTGCCCCAGATCCTGTCGATCAACTGGCCCCGGGTCATCACCCGGCCCGCGTTGCGCACCAGCAGTTCGAGCAGTTCGAACTCCCGCAACGCGAAGCGGACCTCCTGGCCGTCCACGCTGACCTCGTGGCGTTCGACGTCGATCCGCACGCCGTCGGCCTCCACCACGTCCGGCAGGAGTACCTCGTCCTGGCCGCGACGCAGCACCGCCCTGATGCGGGCCACCAGTTCCCTGTGGCTGAACGGCTTGGTGACGTAGTCGTCGGCACCCACCTCGAGGCCCACCACCTTGTCCACCTCGGCGTCGCGAGCCGTCACCATCACGATGGCGACGTTGCCGCGCTGCCGCAGCTGGCGGCAGACCTCCATGCCGGGCATCCCCGGCATCATCAGATCCAGCAGGACCAGGTCGGCGCCGGACCTGTCGAACTCCGCCAGCCCGGCTGCACCGTCGGGGGCGCTGGTCACCTCGAAACCCTCCTTGCGGAGCATGAAGCTGAGCGCCTCCCGGTAGGAGTCCTCGTCCTCGATGATCAGGATCTTGGTCATTGTTCCTCGGTTTCTTCCTGTTCTGCGTTTACCGGGCCCAGATAGGCCGGAAGCCTCATGGTGAAGGTGGAGCCCTGATGGGGCCGGGACCACACTTCGATGGTCCCATCGTGGGCAAGCGTGATGTGCCGCACGATGGACAGGCCGAGCCCCGTGCCGCCACTGTCCCGGCTGCGGCCGTAGTCCACGCGGTAGAACCGCTCGAAGAGGCGGGCCTGGTCCTCCAGCGCGATCCCGATGCCGTTGTCGGCCACCTTGATCTCGATGTGCTCGGTGCCGTCGACGGTGACGTGCAGCAGCGTCACGGCCACCCGCGCATTGTGGTTGCTGTAGGTGATGGCGTTCTGCACCAGGTTGGCCACCGCATCGGAGAGTTGCCACCTGTCCCCCACCACCCAGGCCGGCCCGTCGAGGGAGTAGGCCTTGATCAGGGAGACATCGCGGGCCTCGGCGGCCTCGCGGGTGCGTGCGATGGCCTCGTCCACCACCTCCACCGCGTCGACCACCTCGCGGCTGCTGCGCGGATCCGCGGACTCCAGGCGCGAGAGTTCGATGATCTGGCCGACCAGCTCCGCCAGGCGTGCCGATTCCCGCTGGAGGCGCTGGGAGAACCGGATCACTTCCCCCGGTTCGTCGCTGGCGGCCTCCACCGCCTCCGCCAGAATTCCGATGGCCCCGATGGGGGTCTTCAGTTCATGGGAGATGTTGGCCACGAAGTCGCGGCGGACGGCGTCCACGCGACGCAGTCCGGACTCGTCCTCGGCGATCACCAGCACGGTCCCGTCAGGGAACGGGATGACGCGGCACGTGAGGTCCACGGCCTCGGTGCCCGGTTCCCGCGCCCGGTCGAGCGGGCCGGAGAACGACTCCTGGCTCCGGCGGCGTTGCCTCACCAGTTCCAGCAGTTCGGGGATGCCCACCCGGGTGCCGCGGGAGACGCCCAGGGTGACGGCCGCCTCGTTGTACTTGACCAGCTCGTCATGCGGGCCCACCAGCAGCGCTGCGGCCGGCAACGCGTCGATGATGCGAAAGACGTGGGCCGCGGCCTCCCGGTCATACGCATCCGGCGCCTTGGGCCGCTCGGGCAAGCCGCGGATCACCACCCACAGTGCACCCACGAACACCAGCGCGATCGCAGCTCCGAGAACGGCGGCGACGAATGGGGACATGGTGGTCATACTAGGGCCCCGGGGCTTACCCGGGACATGCTCGCGGCCCCCATCGCGCCCGGGTGAGGCCCGTCCCAGCAGGCGGTTCACCAAGGTTTCATCCCGCGTTCACCCGCTGGACACTCCCGCGCTCCGGGGCGTCACGATGGCGCGATATGTTGGCCCATGCGGCAACCCCGGAGCGGTACAATCCGCAATGCAACCACGAGGAAGGTGGATCCAACCGATGCGCTCTAGCTACCACGAGGAACTCAGCGGGGCCCTTGCCCGCCTGAACGAGATGGCGAGCCTGGTGGAGGTGGCCATCCGCGAAGCCGGCGACACGCTGCTGAACCCGGACCTGGCCAAGGCCGAGAAGGTGGTGAGCGAGGACGCCACGCTGGATTCGATGCACGAGGAACTGGAGTTCCGGTTCCTGTCGTTGCTGGCGTTGCAGGCCCCGGTGGCGGGCGAGCTGCGCACCATCGTCTCCAGCATCCGGGTGGTCTTCGAACTCGCCCGCATGGGCGACCTGGCCGCGCACATCGCCAAGGTGGCCCGACTGCGCTACCCGGAGCACGCCATCCCCCCGGAGCTCGAACCCAACTTCCAGCGCATGGCGCAGCTCTCCGACGACATGATGATGCGCACCGTCAAGATCCTCAACAAGCAGGACGCGGACGCCGCCATCGACATGGCCGAGGTGGACGCCGAGATGGACGAGTTGCGGCGGCAGCATTTCTCCAACGTCCTCGGTGAGCAGTGGAGTGGATCCACGGCGCAGGCCATCGACGTGGCCCTGGTGGGCCGCTACTTCGAGCGTTTCGCCGACCACGCCGTCGCCGTCTCCCGTCGCGTGATCTACATCACCACCGGGGAGAGCCCCGCGGGCGAGGACTGGCCAAACGCCTGAGCCTTCTGGCCCACCCCCTCGGCGGGACGCCACGACGCCCGCTAGTGTGGATCCCATGACTGGAAAGCTCATCCTGCTCCGCCATGGCGAGAGCGAATGGAACGCCAAGAACCTGTTCACCGGCTGGGTGGACGTCGACATCAACGCCAAGGGCGTGGCCGAGGCCGAACGGGCCGCGGAACTGCTGCTGGACGAGGACCTGCTGCCCGACGTCGTGCACACCTCGCTGATGCGACGCGCCATCCACACCGCCAACATCACGCTCGACGGC
>CAZPSO010000184.1:0-5440 GCA_964588895.1 uncultured Tessaracoccus sp. | reverse complement strand
GGGCTCCTCTGCGGGGGCTCCTCTGCGAGGGCTCCTCTGCGAGGGCTCCTCTGCGCGAGGCGCCTCTGCGCGAGGGCGCCTCTGTGGCGGCCTGCCGCTACAGGCCGCACCGCGACGACCGCCACCGCAGAGCGGCGATGTCGGTCCTCAGGCCTGCTCGTTGGCCAGGTTGAACATCCACGTGATGCCGTACCTGTCGGTGAGCATGCCGAATGCATCGCCCCACGGAGCCACCTCCAGGGGCTCGAGGATCTGGCCGTCGGCCGAGAGCTTGTCCCAGTACTCCCGCAGCGGCGGATTGTCGCCGCTGGAGGACCCGTCCGCGCTGAGGGCCAGCGTGCCGTTGGCACCCATCGGCATGCCCTCGGGCGTGTCGGAGCCCATGAGGTGGAAACCGCGCTCGACGTACAGCGACGAATGCATGATCTGGTCCGGGGTGGCCGGATCCACCTGGTCGCCCATGCCCTCGGCGAAGGTCATCATGGACAGCTCGCCGCCGAAGACGGAGTGGTAGTACTCCATCGCCTCGCGGGCGTTGGCCTGGAAGGAGAGGTAAGGGGTGATCGAGATGGTCATGGATGACACCTTTCGTCGGGAATGCCCAACAGCATTGTGCGTCGGGCAGGTCCGCCCCGGGCGAGATCACCCGGATTACTCAGGTGCGTTCCAGCCACTCGCCGGCGGCCAGTAGTTCAGCCTCGGTGATGATGTCGGAAAGGCGCGGGTCCTCGGCGGAGCGGGGGTCGGCCATGACCGCATCCGCGATCATCCGGGCCTGCTCGATCAGCTTGCGGTCGGCCAGCACACGCAGCAGCTTCAGTGACGAGCCGCCCGACTGGGCGGCCCCCAACACATCGCCCTCGCGCCGCAGTTCGAGGTCCTTCTCAGCCAGCTCGAAGCCGTCGGTGCTGTCCACGAGGGCCTGAAGCCGCTCGATGCTGGTGGTCTCCTCCTCGGGGGCCCCCAGCAGCAGGCACAGGCCCGGGTGCTCACCGCGCCCGATCCGGCCGCGCAGCTGGTGCAGTTGCGAAATGCCGAAGCGCTCGGCGTCCATGATCACCATCACCGACGCGTTCGGCACGTCGACGCCCACCTCGATCACCGTGGTGGCCACCAGCACGTCCACGTCGCCGGCCACGAAACCGGCCATGGTGGCGTCGCGTTCCTCGGTGGGCTGCCTGCCATGCACCATGCCCAGGCGCAGACCCTTCAGCGGACCCTCCTGCAACTCCGGCAGCAGCTCGGTCACCGCCGTCATGCCCGACGCCGACCCCTGGCCCTCCTCGGCCTGCCGCGGCGTGATGGCGGGGCAGACGATGAAGGCCTGCCGACCCTCAGCCACCTCCTCGCGGATGCGCTCCCAGGCCCGCTCAACCCACATCGGGTGGGTGGCGCTGTTGACGAAAACCGTCTGGACCTCCGCCCGGTTGGCCGGTTTCTCCTTGAGTTCACTGACCGCCAGGTCACCGAAGACGGTGATGGCGAGCGAACGCGGGATGGGGGTGGCAGTCATGATCAGGGTATGGGGCTGGGCGTTGCCCTTCTCCGCCAGTGCTGCCCGCTGCTCCACGCCGAAGCGGTGCTGCTCGTCCACCACGACGAGCCCGAGGTCGGCGAACCCCACGCCTTCCTGGAGCAGGGCGTGGGTGCCCACCACGATGCCGGCGTCACCGGTGGCGATCCTGGCGAGGGCATCCTTCCGGGCGGCAGCAACCTGGCTTCCCACCAAGAGGGCCACGTCGGTGGCTGCCGGGTGCGCGTCGAGGGTCTGCCCGGCACCCAGGTCACCGAGCAGACGGGTGATGGTGAGGTGGTGCTGCTTGGCCAGCACCTCCGTCGGCGCCAGCAGGGCCGCCTGTCCCCCGGCGTCGACGACGGCGAGCATGGCGCGCAGCGCCACCAGGGTCTTGCCGGAGCCCACGTCGCCCTGGAGGAGCCGGTTCATGGGGTGCGGGCGGGCGATCTCGTCGAAGATCTGCTCACCCACTTCCACCTGGCCGCGGGTGAGGGTGAAGGGCATCCGTGCGTCGAACGCGTCCAGCGCGGCCCCGGCGACGCGCACCCGCGGCAGGGCGTCGCGGCGTTCCATCGTGGCCCTGCGGTGCAGCATGGCCAACTGCATCCCGAAAGCCTCGTCGAAGCGGAGGCGGTGGATGCCGGTCTGGGCGCGTCCGCGGTCGACGGGTTCGTGCACCTCGCGCAGCGCGTCGGGCAGGGGCAGCACCCCGGCCTGCTCCACCACCCAGTCCGGGAGGGTGTCACCCCGTTCGGTGACTCCTGGCAGGAGCATGGCGATGGCGTCGGCGATGGACCAGGTCTTGAGCTGCCCGGTGGCCGGGTAGAGGCCCACCATGGTGGCGCGCTGCACCACGCGGCTCATGGCTGCCTGCTCCTGCTGCCGTGGAGTGGGGTTGTCGCTTCGCGCGGTGACCTGTGCACCGTCGAGCATCACGAACTCGGGGTGCGTCATCTGCACACTGCCCCGGAACTCTCCCACCTTGCCGACGAAGATGCCGCGGGAACCGGACTGCAGGAGCTTCATCCACCAGGCGGTGAGGTGCTTCTTCTTGTGGGACCCGAAGAAGGTGGCGGTGAGGTAGCCATTGCCGTCGGTCAAGGTGGCCTCCACCCGTGGGCGTGACCCCTGCACGGCGCTGGTACGCACCACCTTGGCCACGATGGCAGCCTCCTCGCCCACCCGCAAGGTGGTGAAGTCACTCATCTCTGCACCCGGGATGTAGCGGCGCGGGGTGTGGCGCATGAGGTCGCCGATGGTGTGGATCCCCAGTCTGGCGAACTGGCTGGCTGTCTTGCCGCCCACCGCGTCGCGCAGTCCACGATGCAGTTCGGCGTGGATGGGAGTCTGCCAACGTGCCATGGCCACCACCCTAGACTGCCCAACGCCGCCGGGAACCCCTCGCAACACCTCCGGCTAGGCTTCCCGTGAACCGTCGATTGAGCAGGAGAATGCCCGTGTCACCCTCTGAGATCCCCGCGGCGTGGAGGTTAGCCTCGAGCCCGCTGGCGCAGGCCTCCTCCCAGGTGGAAGGACCCAACTGGCGAATCACGGTGCTCACCGAGTCGCTGGCGCGGGTGGAGTTCTCGCCGTCGGGAACATTCGAGGATCGCGCCACCCAGATGGTCCTCAATCGCGACTTCCCCACCCCCGAGTTCACCGCCGAACGTCGCGGTGACGGGGTCCAGATCACCACGAGGTTCTTCGAACTGAACTACGACGGCAACCCCTTCAGCGCCCAGGGACTATGGCTGCAGTCCCGCGACACCGGTTCCCCGTGGGGAGGGGTGTGGCGCCACGGCGTCAACCAGGACCGCCTCGACCCCCTCACCCGCAACCTCGGCGGCACCGCTCGCACCCTGGACGAAGTCGACGGACGGTGCCCGCTCGGGAATGGGCTGATGCATCCCCAGGGTTACGCGTGCCTGGAGGACGAGGGCTTCGCCATCGGCGACGACGGTTGGGTGACCCCGCGCGAGGATGGCGCCCGCGACCTGTACCTGTTCAGTCGCGGGCGGGACTACCGCGGGGTGCTGCACGACTTCTACCGATTGACCGGACCCCAGCCCCTGTTGCCCCGCTGGGCCCTCGGCAACTGGTGGAGCCGCTTCCACCCCTACAGCGCCGACGACTACCTCCAACTGATGGACACTTTCGAGGCCCACGGTGTCCCCCTCAGCGTGGGCGTGGTGGACATGGACTGGCACATCACCGACGTGGAACCCGAACACGGCAGCGGCTGGACCGGGTTCACATGGAACCGCGACCTGTTCCCCGACCCGGCCGCCTTCCTCGCCAGCCTGCGCGACCGGGGGCTTGCGACGTCGCTCAACCTGCACCCCGCCGACGGAATCCGCCCCTTCGAGGAGGCCTACCGTCGCCTGGCGCAGCGGCTCGGGATCGACCCCGATTCCGGGCGCCACATCATCTTCGAGCCCAGCGATCCGGAGTTTATGCGCGCCTACTTCGAGGAAGTCATCCATCCCCTCGAGGCCGACGGTGTGGACCTGTGGTGGCTCGACTGGCAGCAGGGCGCCTACAGCGCCATGCCCGGCCTGGATCCGCTGTGGATGCTCAACCACCTCCACTTCGTGGACTCCGGACGCGACGGCAAACGCCCGCTCACGTTCTCCCGCTACGCCGGCCCGGGGTCGCACCGCTACCCCGTCGGCTTTTCCGGCGACACCTGGATCTCCTGGGAGTCCCTGGAGTTCCAGCCGGAGTTCACCGCTACCTCCTCCAACATCGGCTACGGCTGGTGGAGCCACGATATCGGCGGCCACCTCGCCGGGGTCCACGACCCGGAACTGACCACCCGCTGGGTGCAACTGGGCTGCTTCTCTCCCGTCAACCGGCTGCACAGCTCGCACAACCCATTCCTGCACAAGGAGCCCTGGGCCTTCGACGAGCCCTACCGCAGCGTGATGGTGGAATACCTTCGCCTGCGGCACCGGCTCCTGCCTTACCTCTACACGATGAATGCGCGCGCCCACTTCGACGGTGCTCCCCTGGTGGAACCGCTCTACTACGACGACCCCCGGGCCCGCGAGGCTTACACCAACCGCAACCAGTTCCTGTTCGGCCCCGACCTGCTGGTCAACCCGCTGACCTCACCCGTGGACTGGCACACCCGGATGTCCCCCGTCACGGGATGGCTGCCGGAGGGTGACTGGGTGGATCCCATGACGGGCCGCTGGTACCGCGGGGGCCGCACCGTGACGTGGCACCGCCGGCTCTCCGACTACGGACTGCTGGCCCGGGCCGGCAGCATGGTGGTTCTGAATGCCGACGAAGGCCTCGGTACGAGCAACCCGGAGCATCTGGAGGTGTGGATCATGGGTGGCGGCGACGGCGAGTTCACGCTCCACGAGGACGACGGTGCCGCCCAACCGGCCACCGCGCGCACCACCCTCACGTGGCGGGACGGCATGCTCACCATCGGCTCCGCCACCGGCGACCTGGGGCTGCCGGAATCCAGGACCTGGACGCTGAAGGTCATCGGGGTCCAGGAGACAGACGTCGAGGGCCTCGACACCACCTGGGACGCGCGCACCCACACGCTCACGTGCGCCGTCACCGCCGACACCTCTCAGCCCACGGCACTGCCGATCGGGGCCAGGCGCGCGAACAACGACGCCATGGCCTGGGCTTTCGAGGTGATTGACCACGCCGTTGTCGACGCCGCCCAGAAGGAGGCCCTGTGGCAGCGGCTCACCCTCGCGTCCACGCTGCGGGAACAACTGGTGGCCATGACGCAGGGCGGGATCCCCGACTCGCTGCGCTCGGCGCTTCTGGAGGTGTTCCTGGCCGACGAGGCGTGAAACAACGAAAAGAGCGGGACCCGCCAGGGGGTCCCGCTCTTGTTTCGAGTCTTGTCAGTTGTTCCGGGTGACCTTGCCGGACTTCAGGCACGACGTGCAGACG
>CAZPSO010000183.1:0-5467 GCA_964588895.1 uncultured Tessaracoccus sp. | reverse complement strand
CGTCGCGACAAACGCCTCTGCCTGGCCGACTTCTTCCGTGACAAGCAGGAGGCAGCCGAGCTGGGCCCGGACGTGTTCGCGATGCAGCTGGCCACCATGGGCAGCGAGGTGTCGAAGGGCACGGCCAAACTGTTCGCGGCCAACGACTACCGCGAGTACCTGGAGCTCCACGGCCTGTCGGTGCAGCTGACGGAGGCCCTGGCGGAGATGTGGCACCACCGGGTCCGGGAGGATCTGGGCCTGATCGGCGAAGAGGGCGACATCGACGCCGCGATCAAGAAACAGGCTTACCGCGGCTCCCGGTACTCGTTCGGCTATCCGGCGTGCCCCGACCTGGAGGATCGTCGCAAGTTGGTGCGCCTGCTGGAGCCCGAGAGGATCGGGGTGGAACTCAGCGAGGAGCTGCAGCTGCACCCGGAGCAGTCCACGGACGCCATCGTGGTGCACCATCCAGAAGCCAAGTACTTCAACGCCACCTGAGCGTTTCACCGAGGAGTTGGATGACGAACCTTGCCGGCGTGCACACCGGGGACCTGGAACCCGGTGACCGGGTGACCCTGACGGACCAGAAGGGCCGGAAGAAGTCGATCGTGCTGGAGACGGGCAAGGTGTGGCACACCACGAAGGGCGCCGTCCACCACGACGACATCATCGGCCGCCCCGACGGCATCACCGTCCGTTCCCTCGGCGGTATGCAGTTCCTGGTGCTGCGCCCGCTGCTGGCGGAATTCACCATCGCCATGCCGCGCGAGGCCGCCGTCGTCTATCCCAAGGACGCCGCCCAGATCCTGATGTGGACCGATATCTTCCCCGGGGCACGGGTCCTGGAGGCGGGTGTCGGATCCGGCGCGCTGACCCTGTCACTGCTGCGTGCCATCGGACCCCAGGGCAAGCTGTACTCCTATGAACGGCGTCAGCAGTTCGCCGATCGTGCCCGTGCCAACGTCGAGACGTTCCTCTCCGGTGGACATCCGGCCTGGGAGCTGACGGTGGGGGACCTCGTCGAGGTGATCCGGGACGAGCCACTGGATCGGGCCATTCTGGACATGCTCGCGCCGTGGGAGTGCATCGACGCCGTGGGCGAGCGCCTGATTCCCGGGGGCGTCCTCTGCTGCTACGTGGCCACCGCCCCGCAGCTCGGACGGGTGGCAGACACCCTGCGCGCCCATGGCGGGTTCACCGAGCCCCACATGACGGAGACCAACGTCCGTGACTGGCACGCAGAGGGCCTGGCCATCCGGCCCGGCCACGCCACCACGTCGCACACCGGTTTCCTGGTGTGGAGCCGGCGCCTGGCGCCCGGTGTGGTGGCGCCCATGCGCAAGCGCCGTCCCGCCCCCGGCGCCTACGGCCCCGACTACACCGGACCCCGCCCGGCCAACATCCCGGCGGATGTGGTCAACGCTCAGTCGGAGGCGGCCACCACGGACTCCTGATCCTTCACAGCGGTGTCGGACCTGCGGGCCAGAAGCAACGCGATCAGGCGCCACCCGAACAAGCCGGCCGCCAGTACCCCCGCCGCGACGAGGATGAACGCCAACGCCGCCGTGGTGCCGGTGACCAGCCGCAGGGCCACTCCGCCCAGCAGCGTGACCAGCCACACCACCAACCCTGCATTGAATCCCGTGCCCCCCGCGGCGATCAGGGAATAGATGCCGGTGGCCACCACGGCGGCCGCGAGGAAGGGCCACGCGGTCTGGCCGATGCCCAACAGCGTCAGGTCCTCGGCGTGGGTGGCCCTGCCGATCACGGCGAAGACGAGTACCACGAGCAGATCTATCAGCAGTGGGAGCAAACGGGCCATGGGGCAACAATAGGCCCTTCGTCTAGGATGGGTGATCGTGCAGCTATCCACACCCTCCTTCACCGACTTCGTGTCCCAACACGCGCCAGAGGTTCTGCCGCAGGCCGGTGCCGACGTCGTGCACGGCACCACCATCGTGGCCGCCGCTTTCGACGGGGGTGTGATCATGGCGGGGGACCGCCGGGCCACCATCGGCTCCACCATCGCGATGCGCGACATCGAGAAGGTCTTCGGAGCCGACGACCACAGCATCATCGGTGTTGCCGGCGTGGCCGGTCTGGCGATGGAACTGGTTCGGTTGTTCCAGGTGGAGCTGGAGCACTACGAGAAGGTGGAGGGCACCACGCTCAGCATGGAGGGCAAGGCCAACCGCCTCGGCGCGATGCTGCGCGGCAATCTGGCCCAGGCGATGCGCGGCATGGTGGTGCTGCCCGTGTACGTCGGCTGGGACCACAAGGCCGCCCGCGGACGCATGTTCTCCTACGATGCCACGGGTGGCCGCTACGAGGAGCAGAGCTTCGCCGCCGTCGGGTCCGGCGCCATCTATGCCCGCGGTGCCCTAAAGAAGATGCACGATCCCCGCGCCACCCAGGACGAGGCGGCCCTGGCCCTGCTGCAGGCGCTCTACGACGCCGCCGACGACGACTCCGCCACCTCCGGGCTGGACCTGACCCGCGGCATCCTGCCGTTGATGATGAGCGTCAACCACGACGGCGTCGCCCGCCACACACCCGATGAGGTGCGCGCGCTCGCCGAGCAGATCCTCCATGCCCGGGCCCAGCGCCCCGACGGCCCGCGTGCGGGAGGGCTCTGAGCCATGTCCGTTCCGTTCTACGTTGCCCCAGAGCAGCAGATGCAGGATCGCGCGGACTTCGCACGCAAGGGCATTTCACGTGGCCGCTCCGTCGTCGTCCTCGGTTGCGACGAGGGGATCGCCTTCGTGGCCGACAATCCCTCGCGCAGTCTGCGCAAGGTGTCCGAACTCTACGACCGCATCGGTTTCGCCGCCGTCGGCCGCTACAACGAGTTCGAGGCGCTGCGTGTCGCCGGCATCCGGCAAGCGGACCTGCGGGGCTACTCCTACGACCGCTCCGACGTGACTGCACGGTCGCTGGTGGGTCAGTACTCCCAGTTGCTGGGTGGGGCGTTCGCGTCCGCCGGGGAGAAGCCCTACGAGGTGGAACTGGTGGTGGCCGAACTCGGTGACGCGGCTGAGGACGACATCTGGTTCCACATCAGCTACGACGGCACCATCACCGAACATGAATCCGCGCTCGCCCTGGGCCGCAACGCGGAGCGGATCATGACGCGGCTGACCGAGACCGAACCGGCGGATGACCTGCCGTCTGCCGTGCGCCGCGCCCGCGAGGCCCTCCTCGCAGAGGAGGCCGACGACCTCACGCTGGAGGTGGCCGTCCTCGATCGCACCGTGGAACGTCGCCGCCGGTTCCGCCGGCTGGCGCCCGCCGAGCTGCAAGGCTGGTTGGCCTGATGCACTCGGTACTGATCATAGGGGCCGGCCTTGTCGGCACGTCGGTGGGCAAGGCCCTGACGCGCGCTGGTGTCAGGGTGTTCCTGGAGGACCTGGCCACCTCGCACGCGCTGGTGGCTTCATCGCTGGGCGCGGGCGAGGTCAAGGCCCTGGAACCCAACGAAGTGGATCTGGTGGTGGTGGCCACACCGCCGGCCAGCATCGCCGCCGTGGTCAACGAGTCGCTCATCCGGTTCCCCAACGCCGTCATCACCGACGTCGGGTCCGTCAAGGCCCCCATCATGATGGCAGTGGCCGACATGAGCGATCACGCCGAGCGCTACGTGCCCTCGCATCCCATGGCAGGTTCCCAGTTCACCGGGCCACTCACCGCCTCCGCGGACCTGTTTCGCGACCGCACCTGGGTGATCACGCCGGCCCCCGGCAATTCGCCCGAAAGCGTCGAGCTGGTCCGGTGGCTCGCGCGCACCACGGGGGCGTTCATCGTGGAGATCGGCGCGGAGGTCCACGATGAGGCCGTGGCACAGATGAGCCACGTGCCGCACCTGATGAGCATCCTGACCGCCAGCCACCTGCGGGCCGTGCCGGGGGAGAACCTCCAACTCGCCGGGCAGGGCATCCGCGACGTCACCCGGATCGCAGGATCCGACCCTGCGATGTGGCGACAGATCATCACCACCAATGCCCAAGCCGTACGCCACGAACTCCAGGAGGTGGCGGCCGACCTCGACTACCTCATCAGTGTCCTGGAGCGGCCCGACGACCTGGAGGCCTTCCTTCGTCTGGGGCAGCACGGTGCGAAGTCGCTGGTGGTCAAGCACGGCATGAAACCGCAGCCCGTCATGGTGGTCACCGTCGAGATTCCCGACGAACCACGGGCCCTGGGCCGACTGTTCGGTGACGTGGGCGACCTTGGCTTCAACGTGGAAGACTTCGAGCTGAGCCACGACGCCATCCGCCAGGTGGGCTACCTGTCGATCGCGGTCCGCGTGGACCAGGCCCAGGACCTGCGCGACGGTCTCGTCGAGCAGGGCTGGCGGTCGTGGTCCGAGGGCAGGGAGGAACAAACTTGAGCGGCGCACTGACGATCGCCATCGACGGACCCAGCGGGTCCGGCAAGTCGTCCACCTCCCGGCAGGTGGCCAGGCACCTGCGGATGGGTTACCTGGACACCGGGGCCATGTACCGAGCGATCGCCTGCGAGTTCCTCGAACGCGGCCTGGCCGCCGACGACGCCGATGGCATCATCCGGCTCACCCACGAGGCGGACCTGCGCGTGGCCACCGACCCCGACACCCCCCTGGTCACGGTCAATGGTCGCGACGTCACACGAGCCATCCGCGAACCCGAGATCTCCGCCTGCGTCTCGGTCGTCGCCGCCATCCCCGAGGTTCGCAGCCACCTGACCCGGCTGATGCGGGAGAAAATCGCGGCCCACCACCGTCGCATCGTGGTGGAGGGTCGTGACATCACCACGGTCGTGGCGCCCGACGCCGAGGTCCGGGTACTGCTGGTGGCCGACCCCGAGGCCCGGGTGGCCAGACGGGCCGCAGAGTTGGGCGGCAAGGCCGATCAAACGGCCGTCACCGACCAGGTCATCCGCCGCGACAAGGACGACTCCCGCGTTTCCAACTTCAGCCAGGCCAGCGATGCCGGGGTGGTGGTGATCGACTCCACTTTCCTGAGCCTGGAGGAGGTCACGGACAAGATCGTGGCCCTGGCCCGGCAAGTGCACGAGAACCCGGGGGATGAATCATGACCGCCCCTCTCGACGTGATGGTGTTCTACGTGCCCATCGACGACACGGACAAGGTGTTGGCCGCCCTGTTCGAGGCCGGTGCCGGCAGTATCGGCGACTACGCCGAGTGCGCCTTCGTGCAGCCCGGCACCGGCCAGTTCCGACCCCTTGCCGGGTCCGATCCGACGATCGGCGAGGTGGGGGAGAGCCAGAGGGTGCCCGAGAACCGGGTGGAGCTGACTTTTCCGCGACCGCTGCGCAGCAACGTGGTGGCCGCGCTGAGGCAGAGCCACCCCTATGAAGAACCAGCCTTCCACGTCGTCACCAACGTGGCCGACGAACCCGCCTGAGGAGCCAAACCATGAGCGAAGAGATCACAGTCAAGCCAGTGGTGGCCGTGGTGGGCCGACCCAACGTCGGCAAGTCCACGCTG
>CAZPSO010000182.1:2538-5516 GCA_964588895.1 uncultured Tessaracoccus sp. | reverse complement strand
AACTCGTCTTCCACAACGGGCTCACCGGATCGCACCACTCCTACGTGGGGTACTGTCCCCGCACTGGGCGGGGCCTGGCCTACCTCGTGAACTCTGCCCCCACGGGAGCACAGCTGCTCAGGCTGCAGGGCGACCTCGTTAGTGCCCTCCTGGACGAGGTGCACTAGCCGTGAGCGATACCGTCGTCATGGCGCTGACCGCAGCGCTGGCCTTTGCCACCGTCGGTGGCACGGGCTGGGGCATCTGGCGGATCACGCGCCGGAGGCCCACGCGGCAACGTGCCCTCTCCTACGTGCTGCTGAGCCTCGCTGGTACCGCACTCATCGGCGTCGTGCTGCCTCCCATCCTGAAGGGAATCATGGATCCTTTCCCGGTGTGGCTCGTGTCGGCTGCGCTCACGTCCACAGCTGCCGGTGCGCTGGGATGGCGGTGGCGGCTCCTGCAACGTCAGCAGAGCGAGATGCCCAGGATCGTGGCCGTCTCACTGGTGCTGCTCCTGGTGCTTGCCATGGCCGGGGTGGCTGTCACCTGAGGCCCATCAGCGCTTTGCAGACGGCTCACGGCGTCACGCGGTTTGCTGCCTACCACCAGGGCTGCTGGTCGACCTCCACAGGGAGGCCTGTCTCCGCCGAGCGCTCGATCGCGAAGGAGATGGCGGCATCCTCGAGGGCGCTGCGCAGCGGGTATGGTTCGCCGCCGCTGCCCTCCACCCACGCCGCCATGTCGTGCAGCATCGCGGCGGTGGCGTGCTCGTCGTCGGACCAGTGGCGGCCGGGCCACTGGTTGCGCCACAAGACGTCATCGCCATGGCTGATCGTCTCGGAGTCGAATCCGGACATGTCGAGGTCGTGCCCGGATTGGCGCCGCTCCAGGCGGGACGTGAGGATGGTTTCCGGCCCCGCCCAGCGCACCAACGCATCGCCATCGAGTTCGCCGTGGGTGCCGCGGACCACCAGGCGTCGGAAACGCAGCAGGTTGCGGGTCTGCATGTCGGTGAAGTCGTAGATCCCGCTGCGCCCGGACCCGAAGTCGATCACGGCGTGTGTTGTCGTCGCCGCCTCGGGGTCGGTTGAGCCCGTCCAGCCACTGCGCGAGAGCGGCTGCAGCAGCGGAGCATTGAGATTCGTGGCGCGCACCACCGTGGGGCCAGCCGGCACCTCGAGGTAGTGACGCATCAGCGCCACCGCGTGGTAGAGCTGCGTCGAAGAGACGTGGACCTGTGTCGCAACGCCGATCGCGCCGGAACGAACCAGGTTTGCCCGGGCCGAGTGCGAGGGGTAGCGCGGATACTGCTCGGCCACCTGAACCAGTCCGGATCCACCGACCTCCCCCCACAGGCGGCGCAGCCCTTCCGTGTCGGCCGCCGGCGGGGTTTCGGTCAGCACGGGGATTCCGAGGGCGGCCGCCTCCTGCGCCACCTCCGGAGCCGCGTCCCAGCTGACCGAGGAGACGACGAACCGCGCCCCGGTGGCGTCGAGGGCTTCCGCGAGTGAACCAAAGGCCGGGACGGGGGTCTCCCGCGGCGTGCGGACGACCACACCGGCGCAGGGTGAGCCCTCGATGCCTCGGGAGGCTGCCAGCCACGCGCGGGAGCGGTATCCCCAGCCGACCAGAACAAACGGGACCGCTGCGGCCACCGCCGCTGGGGGAGTGGAAGTCTTCACCTGCGGAGTCTATCCAAGCCCTCGGGTGACAAGGCCTCGGAACACTCGGAGCCAGCTTGCCTCTGGACTTCACGCACCTCGTGGCGCACAACATTTCGGCCGACCTTCTCCGCGGCCAAGACCGTGGAACTACTCAACCAGCCGCATCGTCCCTGAGCTGGTGGCGATAAGTCCACGATGTCAGGGCCGTACCCAGCATCACGAGGAGAATTCCCAGGAAGATGTGCGCGGACGCCGCGCCGGCCTGGCCGAGCAGGACCTGAACCGTGACCACCAGCGCCAACCCCACCGCGAGGGTTACGTTGACGACGCCCGCGGAACGGCGCAGCACCAGGTAGACCAGTGCCCCGAGGATGCTGACGGTGAGCGTCACCCACGCACCAATGCGGTGGTGCTGGAAGTAGTCGCCGGCATCGCCCAGGAACGCCGCGGCCCACCCGGCCTGGCCGATCAGGCAACTGAGCACGACCGTCGCGGCGCTGCGCAGGATGATGAGATGCGGGTGCGGCAGCTTCATCGTCCCACTGTCGCATGTGTGGCAGTCGCGCAGAGACGGACTCGCCGTCCAGCCCATCCGACGAGGTCCGAACAGTGCGCCCTTGCCTCGGGCGTCTGCAGTTCTGGGACGCGTTCAAGGAGCGGTTCACGCGCTCGGGGTCTTGGAGGCAAGTCCGTCGACAGGCTCAGGAGCCCGACCGCAGTCTCGGCACCACGAAAAGACCGACGGGTAGATGCGTGTCCACCTGATCCATGTCCTGCATCGCGAAGCGGCGGCCGAAACGGCCGATGGCCTCCTCGAAGATGCGCTGCCACTGCACGGCCCGCATCGCCGGCACGGAGGTACCGGTGATCACCAGCCGGATCGTGTTGTCGCCGTCGATGAGGTGCCGGGAGATGTCGAGCACAAACGGCGGGTCCCACAACACGCCGGCCGGTTCCTCGTTGACGAAGACCTGGGCCACCAAGGTGAATGGCAGGGCGGTCCGGGCCTGAAATGACTGGGGCTGTGTCGGCGGCGGGAATGCCACAGGCAGGCCGCTGGGGTCGAGGACCAGGATGGCGTCCCCTTCCCAGGCCACGGTGGTGGTGTAGCTGACGGAGCCGGTGAACTGGGCGGGGACATCAGCGCGGTGCGGCACGGTGACGTCGGCTGCGCCGTCGGGGCCCTCGAAATGCCACTGAAGGAGGTCGGTCTCCCTTCGCGGCGAAGTAGGGGTGGGCACACTCGGGTGGCCCGTGTGGGGGTTCGTGAGGACCAAGGCCGCTTCGTAAGCCGCCAAGGCCAGGCGGATAGGTCCGGAGCCCATCGGCTGG
>CAZPSO010000182.1:0-2438 GCA_964588895.1 uncultured Tessaracoccus sp. | reverse complement strand
GTCCTGGCGCGCCGAGCCGCGAACTGCACCCTGGCAAGGTGATGCGGGGAGAGGAAGCTGCCCCGTTGCTGGGGCGCCAAGGGGTAGACGAACGCCACCTCCACGCCCGTGATGCCGGCAGCCAGCATGGCGCGCAGCTGTGCGTCGATCTCTTCGTCCTCCACAGCGGTGCCGAACCACCACCACCGCACCATCACCCCGGCATCCGCGGGAGGTTGCGCGAAGTGCTGCAGGTCGAACCCGGTCACTCACGCCCTTCTTCGAGCGGTATCAGCATCGTCCTGAACTCGCCTGGCGTCGTGTGCAACTCCCAGATGCGCTCTGCGACACCGTCTACGCCGTTGGCGACCTGGAGCTTCGGGATCGAGCCCGGGATGACCAGCTGGACGACGCGCACGCCTTCGCCGGCCAGGGCCTCATGAAGCATCTCGCCATACGCGCTCTCGGCCGGGAACGCCACCGACGTGCCAGAGAAACCCACCCGAGCCTTCACGGAGGTACCGCCGTTGATCAGAATGATCGTGCCGTCGCCCGCTGCGCGCATCGCAGGCAGCACCGCACGGGCCGCCGTGATCAGCCCCAATGCTGAGAAACGCAGTGCCTCGAGGGCCAGTTCGGGGGTGAGGTCGAGCACGGGCGCCAGGTACGAACGGGACGGGAGCGGGCTGTACTGCAGCGCGGTGATCGGACCCAGATCGTTGGTTGCGGAGGCCAGGGCCGCCTCAAGGGATGCGGCGTCGCGAACGTCGGCCGAGTATCCGCGCGCGGTCACGCCGTCGTCGGCGAGTTCGGCGGCCAGGGTGTCGAGCTTCGACTGATCACGCGAGACGAGCGCGATCGCGAACCCTTCGCGTCCGAACCTGCGTGCGACCGCGGCGCCCAAACCGGGGCCCGCTCCGACGATTGCCAGCGTTGCCATTTTTGTCTCCATCACTCAAAGGGTGCCTTGTCTTTTTGAGCGTAGCGTGGGCCAGAGCCGGGGACTCGAAGGGGGCACCTCGGCTCCATCGGGTTCGCGGTGGCGCTCCTGTGGCTACATCCGCGCCGCTGGGGTCTCCAGCCAGCGGTCGAGGAAATCTGTCACCAGGGCGATGTAGGCCGGCCGGTCGGCAAAATAGCCGCCGCAGTGGTCCGCGCCGTCGAAGGTGACCAGCTCGACCGGCCCCGGAGCCGCAGCCTCGGCCAACTGCAACGCGTGGTCGTAGGGGATGACCCTGTCGTTCGTCCCGTGCAGCAGCAGGATGGGACGCGGCGCGATGGCGCCGATCCGGTCCAGGGGACGGACCTCGGCGAAGGTGTAGCCGTAGCGCAATCGGTTCACGAGGTCGGCCACCGGGATCAGTGGCTCGCTCGGCAACCGGTGACGGCGATAGCCCGTGGCGACGACATCGCTGAGCGTTGCGAAGGGTGAATCGGCGACGAGAGCCTCGATCCGGGAGTCCTCCGCCGCAGTGAGTATGGCCGTGGAAGCGCCCATCGAGAATGACACAACCGCGATCCGGGCATCCGGACGACGCTCGCGCACCAGGTCCAACGCGGCGCTCAGATCCCGCTGCTCGTGGTGGGCGAGGGACTGGGGGCCATCGCCGGAGTCTCCGTTGCCGCGGAAATCGAAGAGCAGGACGCTGTGGCCAGCCCGCCACACACCTGAGCCGATCCCCAACATGTCCGACTTGTTGCCACGATGGCCGTGGGCGCAGACCACGACGGTGGACGACGCAGGTTGATCCAGCCACCATCCTGACAGGGAAACGCCGTCGGCCGCGGTGAAGGCGACATCCTCCGACCGCGCCCCCACCTCGAACGGAGTAAAGGTGTAGTTCGGCCAGGGACGCCTCGGCCCATTCAAAGTCCAGGTGGTGAACCCGGCGAGCGCACCGACGCCGAGCCCGACGCCCATCAGCACCCATCCCGCGGCGCTCAACATCTTCTTCATCCGGATCCACCTTCTCGATGCCGACCAACCTAGTTCACCGTCCACCCGGGCTGGAAACTGAGACCCTGTGTGGAAAGGCATCCGCGGACGTACACCGCCAAGCTGGGGAAGACCTCGCGTCCCCAACCAACTGGTAGCGCGCCACCGCTGTCAGCCAGGGTTCCGCACGGCGTAGCGCACGTAGATCACACCATTGCCGAACCGGCGATGATCCAGCAGTTCGAGGTTGAGTCGTAGACCTCGAGGCATTGCCGGTTTGCCACCGCCCACGAGCACGGGGCAGAGAAGCAATACGCACTCGTCGACCAGCCCGTGGCGGAAGGCCTCGGCCCCGATGCCAGCGCCTCCGATGCTCAGGTCCGAACTGGACGCCTCCTTGAGCTGTCTTACCGCCTCGGGCTCGAACTGTCGCTCAATTCTGGTCCGCGCCGTCGAGACCTCTGCGAGTGTCGAGGAGTAGACGATCTTGTTGGCGTCGCGCCAGAGCTCCGCGTACTCGCGG
>CAZPSO010000181.1:0-5568 GCA_964588895.1 uncultured Tessaracoccus sp. | reverse complement strand
CTTCCTGTACGCTTGTATCATGGATGACCGTACGACCCCCGCCCGACTGAGGGACGCCACCATCGCCCTGGTGGCCGAGAGGGGAATGAAAGCAGCCACCGCGCGCGGCATCGCGGCGCGCGCCGGGGTCTCGCTCGGCCTGATCCGCCACCATTTCGGCTCCTTGGGCGGTCTGATCGAGGCCTGCGACGAGTACACGGCCGAAGTCATCCGCCGGGCCAAGACCGAGGTCATCCAGCCGGCGGCAGCGATGGACCCGCTGGCCCCGCTGCGTGATCCGCGCTACCCGGGACTGATGGGCTATCTTGCCCACCGCCTGCTCGAGGACACCGACAGCGTCAACGACCTGGTGGACCTGCTCGTGGCCGATGCCGAGGGCTACCTGGCCGCTGCGCAGGATGCCGGGATGCTGGAGGCCTCCCGCTACGCCCGTCAGCGCGTCGCCATGCTGACCATCTACGCGCTCGGTTCGGTGGTGTTGAAACATCAGGTCCAACGGTTGCTGGACGTTGACATCACTGCCGCCGACCTGGCCGCGGAACCCGGCATCGTCGGCTATCTGGCCACCAACAACGAGATCTTTTCAGGCATGTTCAACGAGGCCACGCGCCAGTACATGACCCAGGCTGTCACCGCGCTCGAGCAGGAGGAGACCCCATGACCACCGCCATTTCCACCCAGAAACTGACCAAGCACTACGGGAACTTCCCGGCGCTGGTGGACCTGGACCTCGATGTCCACCCGGGTGAGGTCTTCGGGTTCCTCGGCCCCAACGGCGCGGGCAAGTCCACCGCCATCCGGACCCTGATGGACGAGATTCGCCCCACCTCCGGATCCGCCACCATGCTGGGCAAGGACAGCCAGGCAGACGCGGTGGCGCTGCGCAGGGACATCGGGTACCTGCCCAGTGACCTGGCCCTGTACCCCCGGCTGACCGGGCGGGAGACCGTCGAGTTCTTTGCCAACCTGAGGGGGCTGAAGGACCTGTCACTGGCCGAGGAACTGGCCGGGCGGCTCGAGGCCGACCTCACCAAGCGCGTGGGCGAACTCTCCACGGGCAACCGGCAGAAGGTGGGCCTGATCATCACGTTCATGCACCGCCCCGCCCTGCTCATCATGGACGAGCCCAACGCGGGCCTGGACCCCCTGGTTCAGCACGAGTTCCAGCAGATGATGCGCGAGGTGGCCGACGACGGGCGCACCGTCTTCCTCTCCAGCCACACCCTCTCCGAGGTGGAGCGCGTGGCCGACCGGGTGGGCATCATCCGCCGCGGCCGACTGGCGGCCGTGGAGGACATCGACGTGCTGCGCGCGCGGATGATCCGCGACATCGAACTGGTCCTGGACCAGCCGGCCAGGGTCCGGGATTTCGAGGGGCTCGACGGGACGCGCGACGTCACGGTCCACGACAACCGGGTCCGGTTCGCCTTTGACGGCGACGTTGGGGCCCTGCTGGCCCACGTCGTCGCCAACCACGGATTGCGCGACATCTCCACGCACGAGGCAGACCTGGAATCCATCTTCCTGGCCTACTACCGGGAGGAGGGCCGGTGACGCTCTACCTGCGTAGCCTGGCCCAGCTGTGGCGAGGGCCGTTCATCGCTGCCATCGTCATCGCGGTCTTCGTGCCGCTGGCGGTGGTCTCCTACCGCGGCATCGACGTCAGTGCGTTCGATGCGCTGCCGGATGCCCTCAAGCTGGTGATGGGGATTGCTGAGGGCGCCTCTGCCGAGGTATTGGCCTACATCCTGGTGCTGGGCACCTACGGAGGCCTCACCCTGGCGGCCGTCGCCATCGCCATGTGCTCCAATGCGGCCGCCGGTGAGGAGCACGGGCGAACCCTCCCCCTGGTGCTGGCGACGCCCACCTCCCGGTTGCGCTACATCGGCATCCGGGCCCTGGCGGCCGGGACCATCACCCTCGCGGCGGCCGGTATCGTACTGGCGGCCTCGCTGCTCACCGCCTGGTTGCTGGACGTGACGGCAGGAGAGGCGCACTTCGTGGCGCAATGGACCCACCTGCTGGGAACCGTGCTGTTCCACGGCTTCCTGGCTTTCGCCATCGCGGCCGCCACCGGGCGCAAGTCACTGGCCAACGCGGTGGCCGCGCTCGTCATGGTGGTGGGCCTCTTCTCCGCCGGGCTGCTGCCGATGATGGAGGAGACCGAGGACTTCGCCGAATGGGTGCCCTGGTTCTGGCTGGACGGCTCCATGCCGATCGCCAACGGCTTCGAGCCCACCCACCTGGCACTGCTGTTGGGCGGGTTCGGGCTCTTCGCGGTGGTGGGAATCGCAGGCTTCCCCCGACGCGACCTCCGCAACCACTCCGGTGGCGGGCTGTTGCGCAGGCTGACCGATTCCGCCCCCGGCCGTGCCCTGGGCCGAATCCGGCTGACCAGCAGGGGTCTCGGGTCGCACACCCTGGGCCGCAACCTGGCGCTCACCGCCATCATCGCGTTCATCATGTTCGCGCTGATGGGAGTGGCCATGGGACCGTTGTATGCCTCCATGGAGGAGCAACTGGCGGCCATGTCGCAATCCATGAGCGCCGACGTGCTGGCCCTGTTCGGTGCGGGCGATTTTTCCACTCCTGAGGGGTTCTTCCAGGCGGAGACGCTGGGGATGATGGCGCCGATCGCGGTGATCACCGTGGGCGTCGCCATGGCGGCCGGCCTGGCGGCCGAGGAGCGGGAGCGACGCGCCGGACTGCTGCTGGCCCACCCGGTCTCCCGCTCCAGGGTGCTGAGCGCGGTGGCAGTGGGCATGGTGGTGCACGTGGCCGTGGTGGCAGTGTCGACCGCGCTCGGCATCTGGCTCGGATCCGCGCTGGCAGGCCTGGGTATCGAGCCCGTCGGGATCCTTTGGACGGCGGTGCTGGTGTTCGGCATCGGCGCGGCCATCAGTGCGGTTGCGCTGGTGGTGGCCGCTGCCACGGGCTCGACCGCGGCGGCCACGTGGGCGGCGGTGGGGGTGGCCGTGGTGTCACATTTTGCCCACGCGCTGATGACGTTGGACGCCAGCGCCTCCGCCTGGGCCTGGATCTCGCCGTTCAACTGGTACGGGCACGCCAACCCGCTGCAGGAGACCCCGGACCCGGCGCGAGTGGCCGCCCTCTTCGTGATGGCTGTGCTGCTGGTGGTGCTGAGCTATCCGCTGTACCAGCGGCGCGACCTGCGTTTGCGTTGAGACGTTAGGGTGGGTGGCCGGACCAGACCCGAAAGGATTCCAAGAAATGGAAAAGCCCGAGATTGAACGCCCCCAGGGCGACGCTCCCGACGACCTCGTGATCACCGACCTCGCCGAGGGCGACGGCCCGGAGGCCGTCGCAGGATCCACCGTCCATGTGCACTACGTGGGCGTCGCCTTCAGCAATGGCCAGGAGTTCGACTCCAGCTGGAACCGCGGCGAGCCCCTCGAGTTCCCGTTGGGGGCCGGCATGGTCATCCAGGGTTGGGACGAGGGCGTCCAGGGCATGAAGGTGGGTGGTCGCCGCCAGCTGGTGATCCCTTCGCACATGGCCTACGGCGAGCGCGGCGCCGGCGGTGTGATCGCCCCGGGCGAGACGCTGGTCTTCGTGTGCGACCTGGTGGACGTGAGCTGATCCCCCAACGGCCGAAGCCGAAAGGGGGCCGGGTCAACTGACCCGGCCCCCTTTTTGGCGTTCTGCGAAGGGACTACTTGTCCAGCAGGCCCTCGAACAGGACGGTGCTGAGGTAGCGCTCGCCGAAGTCGGGCAGGACCACCACGATGGTTTTCCCGGCGTTCTCGGGTCGCGCGGCCACCTCGGCGGCCGCGGCCAGCGCGGCGCCGGAGGAGATGCCCACCAGCAGGCCCTCCTCGGTGGCGGCGCGGCGGGCGTACTCGAGCGACTGGTCGATGTTGCGGGGCAGCACCTCATCGATGACGGAGCGGTCGAGGATCTCCGGCACGAAGTTGGCGCCGATGCCCTGGATCTTGTGCGGGCCGGGGCTGCCACCGGAGAGGATGGCAGACTCCTCGGGCTCCACGGCCACGATCTTCACCTCGGGCTTGCGCTCCTTGAGTACCTGTCCCACACCGGATACGGTGCCGCCGGTGCCGATGCCCGCCACCACGATGTCCACCTGGCCGTCGGTGTCCTTCCAGATCTCCTCCGCCGTGGTCTTGCGGTGGATCTCCACGTTGGCCTGGTTGGCGAACTGCCGAGCCAGGACGCCGTTGCGCTCCTCGACCACCTCATTGGCCTTTTCCACCGCACCCTTCATGCCCAGCGGACCGGGGGTCAGGATCAGCTCCGCACCGAAGGCACGCAGCAGGGCGCGACGCTCCAGCGACATGGTCTCGGGCATCGTCAGCACCACCGTGTAGCCGCGCGCGGCGCCCACCATGGCCAGGGCGATACCGGTGTTCCCGCTGGTGGCTTCCACGATGGTCCCGCCCGGCTGCAGCTTGCCGGAGGCCTCGGCGGCGTCCACGATGGCCACACCGATCCGGTCCTTGACCGAGTTGGCCGGGTTGTAGAACTCCAGCTTGGCGGCGACGGTGGCGTTGTCGCCCGCGATGCGGTTCAGCTTGACGAGGGGCGTGCGGCCAATGAGGGCCGTGACATCGGAGTAAATGCTCATGTGGTGCACAACAACCGCCGTAGACGGTTTATTCCCGCCCACCGACCACCCCCTAGACTTCTGCCCATGACAGCATCACCCCTGGTCCTGGTGGTCGACTTCGGCGCCCAGTACGCGCAACTGATCGCCCGACGCGTGCGGGAGGCTTCCGTCTACTCGGAGATCATCGGCTCCCACGTGCCCGTGGACGAGGTGCTGGCCAAGCAGCCAGCCGCCATCATCCTGTCGGGCGGTCCGAGCTCGGTCCACTCCGCTGGCGCGCCGTCGGTGGCGGCGGAGTTGTTCGGTGCCGGGGTGCCGATCCTGGGCATCTGTTACGGCTTCCAGGCCATGGCCGGTGCGCTGGGCGGCTCGGTGGCCGCCACCGGGCGGCGGGAGTACGGTCGCACGGCGCTGCGGGTGGCGTCCCAGGGGCGGCTGCTGGAAGGGCTGCCCGATGAGCTGAAGGTGTGGATGAGCCACGGCGACGCGGTGCAGGAGGCCCCCAACGGCTTCGACGTGCTGGCCGGCACCGACGACACGCCGATCGCGGCCTTCGAGGACCTGGACCGCAGGATGGCCGGGGTCCAGTGGCATCCCGAGGTGATGCACACGGAACTGGGGCAGCGGGTGCTGGAGAATTTCCTCTACGGCGTCGCGGGACTCGAGGCCACCTGGACTCCCGCCAACATCGCCGCCGACGCCATCAAGGCCATCCGGGTGCAGGTGGGTCACCGGCGGGTGCTGTGTGCCCTGTCCGGCGGCGTGGACTCTGCCGTCGCGGCAGCCCTGGTGCAGGAGGCCGTCGGCTCCCAGCTGACATGCGTCTTCGTCGACCACGGTCTGCTGCGGCTGGGCGAGGCCGCCCAGGTCAAGGAGGATTTCGTGGCGGCAACCGGCGTGGACCTGGTGGTGGCCGACGAGAAGGATCGCTTCCTTTCGGCCCTGGCCGGTGTCACGGACCCGGAGACCAAGCGCAAGATCAT
>CAZPSO010000180.1:0-5602 GCA_964588895.1 uncultured Tessaracoccus sp. | reverse complement strand
CCCACCAGTACATCCTGAAATCCAGCCACGCCTTCAACGTGATGGACTCCCGCGGTGCCATCTCCACCACCGAACGGGCGCAGGCATTCGGCGCCATGCGCCGCCTGATGCGCGAGACCGCTGCGCTGTGGGTGGAGCGCCGTGAGGAGCTCGGCTTCCCGCTGCTCAAGGCCGACGATGTTGCGCCGGCAGCCGAGGCGCCCGCCTCGGGCGTGGTCGACCTCGGTGAGACCCCGCAGACCTTCGCGTTCGAACTGGGCACCGAGGAGCTGCCCCCGCACGTCGTGCCCCAAACGATTGAGGCCGTGCGTTCGGCGCTCGCGTCCGGCCTCGGCGCCTCGCGCCTGGGACATGGCGAGATCACCGTCGAGGGCACCCCCCGCCGCATCATCGCCACGGTGGAGGCGGTGGCTGCCCGCGAGCCGGATGCCACGTCGCTCAGGAAGGGTCCCAAGTGGCAGGCCGCCTTCGATGCCGACGGCAACCCGACCAAGCCGCTGCAGGGATTCATGCGCGGCCAGGGCGTGGAACTCGGCGCCATCGTCAAGGCCGAGTTCGCGGGCCACGAGCATGCTGCCGTGGAACTTGACGCCCCGGGTCGCAGCGCGCTGGAGGTCCTGCGCACCATCGTCGAGGACTGCGTGAAGTCCCTGCGTGCCGAGAAGAACATGCGCTGGAGTGACCCATCGCTCAGCTTCAGCCGCGCCGTCCGCTGGATCGTGGCGCTCTGGGGCGACGTGGTGGTCCCTGCACGCATCTCCGATGTCGTGGCCGGACGCACCACCTACCTGCACCGTGGCACAGCACGTAACGACTCTCGGCCGGTAGGGCACCAGGAAGTGGCCACGGCCGATGCACTGGTCTCGGTGGTGGCCCAAGGTGGCATCGTGCTGGCCACCGGCCAGCGACGCCAGTCCGTCATCCTGCAGGCCCAGGACCTGGCCGCGCAGGTGGGCGGTGTGGTCGACGTCGAGGCGAACGCTGCGTTGATCGACGAGATCACCAACCTGGTGGAAGAGCCACACGGCATCCGCGGCTCCTTCGACGAGCGCTACCTGGACCTGCCCGACCGGATCCTCGTCTCGGTCATGGCCAGCCACCAGCGCTACCTCCCGGTGCGCGATGGTGACGGCACACTCAAGCCGTACTTCGTCACCATGGCCAACGGCCCGTGTGACGACGACCTGGTGCAGGCGGGCAACGAGTCGGTCCTGAGAGCCCGGTACGAGGATGCCCTGTTCTTCTGGAACGCCGACCTGGCCGCGGAATCCGTCGACCGCTTCGTGCCAGGCCTGGAGAAGTTGACGTTCGAGAACCGGCTGGGATCGGTGGGGCAGCGGGCCTCCCGCATCGCCGACGTGGCCAACCGGCTGGACGTGAGCCTGTCCGACGATGAGCGACGCGTCTTGCAGCGCGCTGGACAGCTCGCCAAGTTCGACCTCGCCACGGACCTGGTCACCGAGATGACCAGCCTGGCGGGTTTCGTGGCACGCGAGTACTCGCTGCGCCTCGGCGAATCGGAGGCCGTGGCTGACGCGCTGTATGAGATGGAGCAGCCGCACACCTCTGCCGACGAGATCCCCGCCTCCCTGCCCGGAGCACTCCTGGCACTGGGGGACCGGTTCGACCTTCTGGCGGCCATGTTCGCGCTCGGCGCCAAGCCCAGCGGGTCGTCAGACCCCTACGGGCTGCGTCGTGCCGCGCTGGGCGTGGTCCGGATCCTGCGGGAACGCGACGACTTGCGCAACCTCGGCGTCACCGACGGGCTGCGGGTGGCGCTGGAACGCCTCCGCGAACAGGGGATCGACCCCGTGGAGGGCGCCCTGGAGGCTGCCTCGGACTTCGTGACCGCCCGCTTCGCGCAACTGCAGCGCGACCAGGGCGTGCCGGCCGACGTGGTCACCGCCGTGGCACCATCGGCCGACCGACCGCACATGGCCCACAGCCTGGCCGGGCAGCTGCGCCGCTTGGCCTCCGACCCGGGATTCGCCGCCCTCGTGGCGGCCACCGTCCGGACCCGGCGCATCGTTCCGGAGGGCACCGATCCCGACTACGACGCATCGCGGCTGACTGACGGGGCGGAGAAGGCCTTGGCGCAGGCGGTGCAGGGGACAGGGGACAGCGCCACGCTGCTCGACTATGCGAGCACGGGGCAAGCGCTCGTGGAGCCCATCAACCGGTTCTTTGACGAGACGCTCGTGATGGCGCAGGACCCGCAACTGCGGGCGGCCCGTCTCGGATTACTCGCCACGGTGTTGTCGAAGGCACCCCAGGGTCTCGACTGGGCTGCCGTGGACTCGGTGGTGAACTAACCCTCAGAGCCAGTCGCGGATCTTGGCGCCGACGGCCCCGTCGGCATGGTGCCCGATCTGGGGAAACCCCTCCCCGACGAGGAGGGGGTGGGCATTGGCCATGATGAACGGCTGGCCCACCAGACGCAGCATGGACAGGTCGTTGGGCATGTCGCCGAAGGCCGCCACGCCGGCCGGGTCCAGCTGGAGCCCCGCCAGCAGACTGCTCAGTGCCGCGCCCTTGGTCACTCCCGCCGCGGTCAACTCCACCGTGCCGAACTCGTCGCTCCATGAGAAGGTGCACTCCAGTTGATCACCGGCGGCGGCCACGGCGACGGGTGCGAACCGCTCGGTGTTGGTCCGTTCGGTGCGGACCAGGATCTTCAGTGCGGGTTCGATGGCCAGCAACTCGTCCAGGGGGCCAACGTGCTTGGCCTCGTCGAGGCGGGCACCGGGGTAGTTGGGCTCTCGTCCCCACTTCCACTCGTATTCCACGGCCACCGAGACGTCCAGTGCCTTGGGGAGCTTGTCGATGAACCCCCGGACGGTGCCGGCGTCGATGTGGCTCACCGAGGTGGTGCCGTCGTCTTGGAGGCGCCCCACTGCGGCCCCGTTGTTGGCGATCACCATCGGGTTGAGTTCCATCAGCTCCGAGATCGGCTGCAGCCAGCGCCGCGGGCGTCCGGTGGCGACCACGAAATGGATGCCCGCGTCCACCGCCGCCTGCGCGGCGTCGATGTTGTCAAGATGGGGACGGGCCTGGGATCCGAGGAAGGTTCCGTCGAGATCCGTGGCGATCAGTTGGGGCCTCATGACATCCAGCCTAATGGGAGCCGGGCAGGCATTGGATCCTCAGAGGCGCCGGTTGGGTGACGGCTCACCCGGCCCGGTCTCGCCCTCGCCGGGTTGTTCCATCGAGGGGGAGTCGGTCGGGTCCTGCTGGGGGCCATCGCCGGGACTCTCCTCGGGGCTGCCCTCGCCGGTCTCCGGTTCCTGCGGTTCGCCCGTTCCCTCCTCGGGGGAGCCCTCGCCAGTCTCGCCCTGGCTGGGATCCACCGGTGGAGGTGGAGAGGTCATGGGGGCATTCTGGAACAGCAGGATGGCGAGCAGGATGGCCAGGGCCGCCAGCAGGAGCATCAGCAGCCACGATGTGAGGAACGTGATCCAGCCGGCCCGGTCCCGGCGTCCGGGCCAAGGCAGCGGCCACAGGCGAGTGGCGCCGTGGTCGGTCTTCTCGTCCCAGTGCAGACGGTAGTCCGGTCCCCTCGGGGCTCCCAAGGGGGCCGTCATCGCCAGGTCGATCGCGTGCAGGATTCGGTTGGCCTCGTCGATGGAGGACAGGGTGCCGCTGAAGGCCAACGCCGCCCACGGGGCCAGGGGTGCCTGGTCGGCCAGGTGCGGGTCGTCGTCCTCGGGCCGGAACCGGACCCCCAGACGGCCCTCGTCCTGGCCCTGCCCGCCACGCGCCACAACGGTGTCGATGTGCATGGCGTTGATCTCGCCGGAGAACCGGGCGCGTGCCGCGTGGTCCTCGGCCGCGCCTCGGCTGAGCAGCAACAGCATGACGCTGTCGCCACCCTCCTCGTGTGCAGTGAAGGCAGTTCCAGCGTTCGTGGCCGTCAGTCGGGCGTCGAGCCAGAAGTCGCCCACCTTCACGGGGTCCCCCGGCAGGAGCGGATACTGCTGGGCGAGGGGCTCGTCGGTTGTCTCCGGCGACAGCTGGTCAGTCATGTCACCACCTATCACACCACATGGCGGCGTCAGCACGGGAACTGATGTTCCTGACGTGGCACGTGATGGCTGTATCGTGGGGCGGGATCATGGGACACCGCCCTGGAAGGAAGCACGAGTGAGCACACCAGCAGCCGCGCAGTCTGGCCTGCCGAGAGATGTTGCCGAGGCTGCGCGTGTCCTGGGGACCGCCATCAGCGAAGTGCAGAAGGTGATCGTGGGCCAGGAGCACATGGTCCAACAGCTGATGGTCGCGCTCCTCGCCAAGGGCCACTGTCTCCTGGAGGGTGTGCCCGGAACGGCGAAGACGCTGGCCGTGCGTTCCTTCGCCACCGTGGTGGGTGGCGACTTCGCCCGCGTCCAGTTCACGCCTGACCTGGTGCCCTCCGACATCGTGGGCACCCGCATCTACTCGGCCCGCAACGAGACCTTCCAAATCGAGCTCGGGCCGGTGTTCGTGAACTTCGTCCTCGCTGACGAGATCAACCGGGCCCCCGCAAAGGTGCAGTCGGCCATGCTTGAGTTGATGGCCGAGAAGCAGGTTTCCATCGGCGGCCGGACCTATCCGGCGCCCAACCCGTTCATCGTGATCGCCACCCAGAACCCGGTGGAGTCCGAGGGCGTCTACCCGCTGCCAGAGGCCCAGCGCGACCGCTTCCTGCTGAAGGTGGACGTGCCCTACCCGAAAGGCAATGAGGAGTTCGAGATCCTTCGGCGCATGAGTGTGCGCCCCCCGACGGCATCGCCGGTGCTGAACCCCGAGGTGACCCGGCACTTGCAGGACATGGCCAGCAACGTCTTCGTGCACAACCTGGTCAGCGAGTACATCGTGCGTCTGGTGTTGGCCACCCGCACCCCGTCGGAGTTCGGGATGCCCGACCTCGAGCCGGTGATCTCCATCGGTTGCTCGTCACGCGCCACACTCGGGCTGGTGGCCTCCGCGCGTGCCTTGGCGTTGATCCACGGACGCGACTACGTGTTGCCCACCGACGTCCAGGCCGTCGCCAAGGACGTCATGGCCCACCGTCTGGTGCTCGGTTTCGACGCAGTGGCCGACAACGTGGATCCGCTGGACGTGGTGGAGCGCATCGTGGCGATGGTGCCCGCGCCCACGCCCGTGTGGAACCAGGAGCAGCGGCAGGCCAGTCACCAGCAGCACGCCCACCAGCCCGGTCGTCTCTGAGACGGAGTTTCTTCGGTGACTCACCAGCTGGGTTTCGCGCCCCCGAGCGGCACTCCCGACAGCGGGGCTGCGGGCTCGGTATTGAAGACACCCACCGGGCCCACCATCCCGCTGAACAAGCTGGCACCCGAGGCGGCGCTGCGGCGGCTGGAACTGACCATCGTGCGGCGCCTGGAGGGTTTCCTCCACGGTGACCACATCGGACTCCTTCCCGGCCCCGGCTCCGACACCAACGACGCCCGTCCCTACGTGGCCGGCCAGGACGATGTGCGTCGCATCGACTGGCCGGTGACCGCCCGCACCGGCGAACCGCACGTGCGGGACACCATCGCCGACCGCGAACTCGAGATCTGGGCGATGCTGGATGTCACGCCGTCGATGAACTGGGGCACGGAGG
>CAZPSO010000179.1:0-5606 GCA_964588895.1 uncultured Tessaracoccus sp. | reverse complement strand
GGGCCGGCATGTCCCTCAGCTGCGTGTAGGTCCACAGCCCGAAGCCCATCCCGAGGGCGCACACGATGAGCCCGAGCCCGAGCAGCACATCGCCGGGCAGCCCGAGGAACCGGGCCTGGCCCAGGTCCGGCAGCTGGAGTGTGGCCTCGCCGCCGACGTGGACGTCGCCGCTGCCGATGCCTCCTGTGGCACACGCCGCGAGGCCGAGGCCGGCTGCCGCGACAACGAGCAGCGCCAGACGGCGTACTCTACGGGTGGTCGCCCTCGTCGGCGCCTTGTCCATGATTGCCTTCTTCCCTGAAGCTCCATGGCGGTTCTCCGCCCTTTTCGTCATATCCTACGCCCCGTAGTAGAACCCTCTTCGGGGAGGGGTGGGATTACGGAAAGCGTTTTTCTCTGGCATTCGGGGAGAGCATCATAGCCAAGGAGCGGACCTCTGGACTAGGGTTTTCGATCAGGAGGTGGGCATGCGGGTGCAGGAGGCGCAGGAGCCGGAGGTCGAGCTCGCGGGCGAGCCCGAGGCGCGTACTGCCCAGGACCGCCGATGGCAGCTCGTGGCCTCACTGGCAGTGATCGCCGTGCTCGCCTCCGGGGTGATCACGTGGCTCCTGCAGGTGGGGGATCCGGAGTACCGGCCACCGGTCGTCGAGGGCCTCCAGGAGGAGCCCAACCTCGCGTGGCGGACCACGCTGGCTGCGGGTCAAAGCTACCGGGCGACGGCCGAGGGTGTACTCCTGCAGCCCGAGCGATGGACGTCCGGACCGCTCGAACTCACCATGTTGGAGACCAACACCGGCGAGGAGCGCTGGCGCCGTGACTTCTCGGAGGAGACCGAACTCTCCGGCGCCGAAGGGCTCTCGGTGCGCGACCTGCCCGCTACGGGCTCACTCTCCCTCGCTCTGCAGCGCCCTGACGGGTCTCAGGAAGTGTTGCTGATCGACGCAGCCAGCGGTGATGTGGCGCGCACCATGGTGCTGCCGGACGACGGCGTCCTCGTGGCCACCAACGCCGGCGCCTACCTCGTGGTGGCGATGGACCCGGAGGGCCTGGATGGCTCCTCCACCATTTCCCTGCTCACCTCCGACGATCCCGAGTCCGTCGTGTGGACTGCGACCGTGCCGTCGTTGTCCGACCTGGAGGACACCAGCTTCCGGCAGCACCAGGGCCATCTCGGTCTTGGCATCGACATTCCGGGGGTGTGGTGGCCCGGAAGCAATCTGGTGCTCGACATGGAGTCGGGACAGGAGCCGGAGTGGGCGGGGCAGGCAATGCAGACGGCCATGTTCTTCCCGGAGTCTGTCATCACCAGCAACGACGGCGACCTCGTGGCGCACGACCTGGGGACCGGTGAGGAGTTGTGGCGCGAGGCTGACTGCAACTGCACGCCGCTCGAGGTGGACAACGACCTGTTCAAGCTGAGCCTCGGCGAGGACGACATCACCGACCTGATGCGACTCGCCCCCGACACGGGCGAGCAGATGTGGGAGGAGTCCATCGCCATCGGCAGCCCCCCCGACAACACCACCGTGAGGCTGGCTGGCGACAGGGCCGTCCTGCTGCAGATTCCGCCCGACCAGAACCGCACCTGCGTGGCCACCATCGACGTGGACGCGGGCGCGCTCGAACCCCTGTACTGCCACCCGGTGGGCGGTTTCCTCACGTGGGGCGGGGAGGACCAGATGATCCTGTGGGACAACCAGACCCTCGCCGCTGCCGGCCTTGATGAGAGCGAGTTGCGCTGGGAGCTCGAACTGGCCGGCTGGCAGGTCACCAACGTGGGGCCGCGTCTCCTGGTGCACCACCCACAGCAGGGCACCATCGGTGTCCTCGAATGATGCCTGAGGGCTCGGGCGTGCGGCCAGCAGCCGCTCGCTAGAGTGGGACCATGTCAGCCGAGCCGCTGGAGATCCACATCATCGCCGATTCCACGGGAGAATCTGCGACACGGGTGGCGCGGGCCGCCGCAGCCCAGTTCCTCGGAACGGAGATCATCTACGTCCGGCATCGCCGGATGGCGTCACGCGCGAAGATCGAGGCCGTCCTGCAGGAACTGGAACACAGCCGGCAGGGAAAGCCGACGGTGGTGCTCTACACATTGGTGGAACCCGAACTCGTCCAGCTCGTGACGGCCGCCTGCGACTCCCTGGGCTTCGCCCACGCAGACCTGATGACTCCCGCTCTGGAGGCCATCGAGGCCGCGTCCGGTCTGGCCGCGGATGCAGTGGCGCGGCGTCCCGTGGGGGTGGAGGCCGAGTACTTCCAACGCATGGCCGCCATCGACTTCGCCGTTCGCAACGACGACGGCATCGCCCCGGGCGCTCTTCGGGAGGCAGACATCGTGCTGGTGGGTGCGTCGCGCTCCGGCAAGACGCCGCTGTCGATGTACCTGGGCTACCTCGGTTACAAGGCCGCCAACGTGCCTTTGGTGCCGGGAATCCCCCCGCCGGAGGAACTGGCTTCCGTGGACAGGTGGCGGATCGTCGGCCTCAGCATCTCGGCCGAGCGGTTGCAGCAGATCCGCAGCAGGCGCGTGTCCGGAATGGGTGGGTTCGGCACCCGCGATGGCTACGCAGACCTGGCCCGCATCTACGAGGAGCTCGACGAGATCTCCAGCATCCAGCGTCAGCTGCGATGCCCGGTGATCGACACCACGGGCGTCGCACTTGAGGAGGCCGCCTCCCGCATCATCGACGTGGTCAAGCTGCGGGCACATCGCAATGGCACGAAGCTGCGTCACGTGCCCGGGGTCGGGCTCGCCGTCGGACCCTGAGCCCTCGATGGAGCTGATGGTGGAGAGGGTGCTCACTGCGGTGGATCTGATCCCGCCGGGCCATGTGGTGAGCTATGGCGATGTCGCCGAGCTCGTCGGCACGAGCCCGCGACGCGTCGGGGCCATCCTGGGCCGTCACGGGGCCACGGTGCCCTGGTGGCGCGTCACCAATGCCAAGGGCGAGCTCCCCTCCGGCATCCTGGGCCGGGCAGCCGAGCACTGGCGGGAAGAGGGAGTCGAGACGCTGCCGTCGGGTGGCGGTTGCCGCATCACCCGCCACAGGGCAGACCTGCTGGAGTTGGGGCAGGCTTTCGACCTCACAACCGCCACGGAAGTGCCCCCTTCGGCCACCGGGTAGATCGGGTCTCGCCGCGTGGCACGGGCCCTGCTCGACCAACAGGGGCTACTTCAGGCCCGGGGTGCTGGCGCGTAACTGGACCAGTGCGGGGACCGGCTCGGGCTGGACCCAGTCGTCCTGGGTGACGGCGCGAACAGCTCGACGGCCCAGCATCTGCAGCGACAGGTGGACCGTGGTGAGCGGGGGCCACATGTCACGGCTGGTGGGGATGTTGTCGGTGCCCGCGACGGCGATGTCGCAACCGGGTTCGCGCCCGGCCTCGCGGATGGCGTTCATGGCGCCGATCGCGATCACGTCTGTGATGCCCACCACGAGGGTTCCGGGCTCGACGCCCCGGGCCAGTTCGTCGATCATGGCCTCGTAGCCTGCGTTCCAGTCGAACCCCTGCCGACGGATGCGGGGTTGACGGCCGCCCGCAGAGAGGAAGCCCCGCGTGAACCCCTCGATCCGTTCGTCGGACACGAAGAGGTTTTCCTGGGCCGCGATGATCAGCGCGTCGCGGTAGCCGAGTTCTCCCATCGCCACCCCGAGCTGTTCCGAACCGGCCATGTTGTCCGGGCGCACCACCCGGGCGTACGGGAGGTCGCCCCCGTGGCCGAGCATCACCACCCGGCCGCCGCGGTCGGTGAGGGCCTGGAGTTCCTCGGTCAACGCGTGGACATCGGTGGAGGCGTTGCGGGACGACGCGAGGATCAGCCCACGAGGACGCTGGCCCCGCAGGGCACGCACGATGCGCAGTTCCCGCTCCGGGTCGCGTTCCGTCACGGACATGGTCATGACCAAGCCCGCCTCCTCCACCTCCCGGGCGACGCCACGGGCGATGAGCCCGAAATACGGGTCCGCGGTGTCAGCCACCAGGAGTGCAACCGTGGCTGACGCCCCCTTGGCCGTGGCCTGCGCCGAGAGGTTCGGGATGTACTTCAGTTCGAGCGCGGCAGCCTGGACCCGTTCGCGGTAGCTGTCGGCCACCTTGCGGGTGGAACCGTTGAGGACACGGGAGGCGGTGGCCAATGAGACCCCGGCAGCCCTCGCCACGTCCTGCAGGGTGGGTGCATCCAGGCGCCTGTCGAGGCGGTTGGCCATCTTGTCAGTCCACTTTCTCCGGAAGGAAGGGGCTCACGGTGGCGTCGAACGCGGCTACGGTCTGTGCCACGGCCTGGTCGTACGGTTGCGCCCAGATGGCTGCGTTGAACAGTTCCACCTCCACGTCCCCGGCGTAACCGGTCTCGACGACAGTCCTCGTGAGGTCCTCGAAGTTGATCACGCCTTCGCCCATGTAGTGGCGGGACAGCAGGGGGTCCTCCTCCAGTGGCATCTTCCAGTCGCACACCTGGTAGCTGGCGATCCGGCCGCCGGCACCCGCGCGCCGGATCTGGTCCTGCACCTGCGGGTCCCACCAGATGTGGATGGTGTCGACGATCACGCCCACCACCTCGGCTGGAAACTCCTCCGCCATGTCGAGAGCCTGGCCCAGGGTGGAGACCACGGCGCGGTCTGCTGCGAACATCGGATGCAGGGGTTCGATCCCCAGCACAACCCCGGAGGCCTGCGCATGGGTTACCAGCTCGCCGATGGCGTCGCGCACCCTGGCTCGGGCCCCAACCAGATCCCGCGATCCCTGCGGCAGGCCACCGGCCACCAGCACCAGCACCGGCGCCGAGCCCTCCGCACCGGCAGCCGCCAACGCGGCGGTCTCATCGATGGCGCGCCGGTTGTCGTCCATCGCGCGGTCACGATCCGGTCCCTCGGGGAGGCTGAAGAAGCCGCCGCGGCAGTGGCTGGAGAACCGCAGCCCGGAATCGGCGAGCATGCGCGTCGCCTCATCCAAGCCCACGTCGTTCACCGGTTCACGCCACAGGCCGATGCTCTGGACACCGGCATCCACGGTGGTCTTCAGTGCCGTGGCCAGGTCGGCATGCTTGATGGTGGCCTGGTTGATCGACAAACGGGGGTGAGCCATGATCAGTCCAGGCTCAGCTCGTCGAGGACGACCTTGCGGCCTTCGCGGCTGGACTCCAGACCGGCCTCGGCCAGCTGCACGCCGCGGGCGCCAGAGAGCATGTCGAACTCGTAGTCGGTGCCCTCGACGTAGCTCGTCAGGAACTCCACCCACTGCTGCTTGAAGCCGTTGTCGAACTCGCGCTGGTCGTCGGCCTCGCTCCAGTCGGCGTCGTAGTCGTGCTCGTCCTTCAGGTCCGGGTTCCACACCGGCGTGGGCGTGTTCTCACGCTTCTGCACCTGGGCGCCGAACAGGCCGACGACCGCGGAACCGAGGGTGCCGTCGACGTGGAACTCCACCAGCTCGTCGCGGTGGACGCGGGTGGTCCAGGAGGAGTTGATCTGCGCGATGATGTCGTTGTCCAGCTCGAAGACCGCATAGGCGGCGTCGTCGGCGGTGGCGTCGTAGCGCTCACCCTCCTCGTCCCAACGCTCGGGGATGTGGGTGACCAACTGGGCGTAGACGGACTTGACGCGGCC
>CAZPSO010000178.1:0-5730 GCA_964588895.1 uncultured Tessaracoccus sp. | reverse complement strand
CGAAGCGGCGCAGGTGCACCTTGGAGGACTTGTAGGAGCAGTGCTCGGACCACATCACGGAGTACATCGCCAGTTCCGCACCCGTGGGCCGGCGGCCGAGAATCTCGCGAATGCGTGCGTACTCGTCGTCCTTGACTCCCAGGGCGGCGTACGGCTGCTCTAGATCCGGCGTCGCGCTTGCATTGTCAACGGTGTCTGCCACGGGGGTCAATCTACCCTGCCCCGCCCGTGGGCGGGGCTCCCGGCCCGCTGGGCCTGCTCCAGCCTCAGGGCTGAGACGAATCGACCAACAAGTGGGGTTTCGTGGCACTGCGCTGCCACAAAGTCGCGGTTGTCGAACGATTCGTCCTGGGTGCCCCGGTGTTGTCAGCAGCGGCGGATCTGTCTCCCACCGGCACACGGTGTTGTCCGTTGCCGGTTCGGCCCCGTGAACGGGCCGGGGGTGGGGCGTCATGGTGGGATGAGCGCTGAAGAAGTCCTGCACGCCCACGGCGGTGTGGTGGCCACCTCCCAGTTCACGTCGCTGCGGTCCGCCTGGTCACGGTTACGCGCCAGCGGCGCCGTGTTCAGCCCGCTGCCGGGTGTGGCGATGGCAACGCCGCTCGCAGGGGATCCCGACTCGTGGATCCGCGCCGTGCAGTTGTGGGAGCCCAACGCGGTCTTCGCCGGGGCAGCTGCGGCGAGACTCACCTTCGACCCCGCCGTGGACCTCACACGCATCGTGGTCCACACGAAATCCAGAATTACTCCTCGTGGGCCCCTGGAGTTCCGCCGTCACGTCATCCCGCCCCACCTGGCGGACTATGCCGGGGACTTCCGCGTGACCTGCCCGGACGTCACCGCGTTGTCGTCGGGCATGGACGGGAACTTCGAACCCGGAACCTCCGCATTGCGGCAAGGGCTCATCACCCCGGCCTCGCTTCGCGCCACCGCTGCCGCGTGGCCGGTGCGCCCCCGCAGTGAGATGCCCAGGGTGCTCAGGGTGCTGGGCAGCAACCCCTGGTCCGTGGCAGAGGTGGAGGCACACACGCTGTTGCGCCAGACGGGAATCATCGGGTGGGTGGGCAATCCCCGGCTCGTGATCGGCGGGGTTCACGTGTCCCCTGACGTGGCATTCCTGCGCTCGCGGATCGCGTTCGAGATCAACAGCTTCGCACACCACAGTTCGCGCTCCGACATGGAACGTGATGCCAGGCGCACCAACCTCTTCGCCTCCGCCGGCTGGAGGACCTTCTCGTTGACGCCCCGCCAAATTCGCGACCATCCCGTGGAGACTGCGCAGTTCCTCCACAGCGTGATTCCGCGCCGCTACCGACGCGGCGCCGGCGGCCCCGGCAGGTGACGTCCCTGAGACGAATCGACCAACAAGTGTGGTTTCATGGCCGCGCGGTGCCAGAAACGGCCTCTTTCGTGCGGGATCCTCCCGGCCCCGACTGGTAGCTTCATGCCCATGCCACTGAGCTTGCCGCAGGCGCGACGCATTGCCCTGGCCGCGCAGGGCTTCGGGCGCCCGCGACCGCAGATGGTGACGATGCGACAGCTCCAGGCGGTGATCGACCGGCTGGGCGTGTTCCAGATCGATTCCGTCAACGTGGTGGCCCGCGCCCACCTGCTGCCCATGTTCGCCCGGGCGGGCCCCTACGACCTTGGTTTGTTCGACCGTGCAGGCATGGGGCAGCCCCCGCGCCTGGTGGAGTACTGGGCCCACGAGGCTGCCCTGATCCCGCCGTCCACCTGGCACCTGATGCGCCACCGGATGCAATGGAACGCGACGCCGAAGCGGTGGGGGGCGTTCCTGGACGAGAACCGGGAGCTGGTGGCCAGCGTCGTCGCGCACGTCGCCGCAGAGGGGCCGCTGACCGCTCGTCAGACCCACGAAGCGCTGGGCCACGACCGGGGCCCCAGACTGCGCTGGGGCTGGAACTGGACCGACAGCAAGAAGGCGCTGGAGGCGCTGTTCGCCACCGGCCAGCTGGCGGTGGCGCGCCGGAATGCCCAGTTCGAGCGCCTCTACGACCTCCCTGAACGGGTCCTCGGCCCCGTCCCAGACCATGTGCCGGACGTGGCGGACACCGCGCTGGAGCTGGTGCGGATCGCCGCCCGCGCCATGGGGATCGCCACCCTGGGCTGCCTGACCGACTACTTCCGCATGAGACGGGATTCCACGGCCCGCGCGATCGAGCGTCTCGTCCAGACCGGAGAGCTGGAGCCCGTCACGGTCCGCGGCTGGGACCGCCCGCTGTTCCTGCACGTCCAGGCCGCCAGGCCCCGACGAATTCGCGCCCGGGCCCTCTTGGCCCCCTTCGACCCTCTGGTCTGGGAGCGCCGGCGCCTGCTGGAGCTGTTCGGGATGCACTACCGGATCGGGATCTACACACCCGCGGCCAAGCGCGAGCACGGCTACTACGTGCTTCCCTTCCTGCTGGACGAGGCCCTGGTGGGGCGCGTCGACCTGAAAGCCGACCGGAAGGCTGGCGTCCTGCGCGCACTCCAGGTCACCTGGGAGCCCGACGTGCCCCCGCACGCGCCTCAGGAACTGGCGGCTGAGTTGCGGGCCATGGCGAGTTGGCTCGGCCTGGACGACGTGGAACTACCGGCTGCCTGACCACCGAGATGCCGCCGGCCGGTGAATCCGTCGAAGGGCACGGCCTCATCCACCGTCACCCCTGGTTGAAGGCCAGTCCGTGGAGCTCCAGTTCAGCGCGGATGTCCTCGGGGACGCGCCAGGCCGTGCGCCCGTCGCTGGCCACCAGATAGCCGTCCGGCTGGTGGCTCACGTCGAACCACGCCTGTGCGCCGGCGTCGGTGGCGAGCACCAGGCGGCTGGCGCTCCCGAAGCCCAGCCCCTCCATCGTTTCGGACTCCGCCGCGAATCGTGACGCGAGGAGCGCCGCGAGGGCGGGATCCAGTTCCGGTCCCTTGTCGGGAACCGCATAGGGGTCCGGGCAGACTGCGCCACGGGTCACGTCGGCCAGTTCGCTGACCTGCTTCTCAGCGAAGGTGCACAACTCGGGCAGCTCCACGAACGGTTCGGTGCGCACCGGCTCCAGCACCTCCAGCAGTCGGGCGGACGCCGCATCATCCGGCAGCCACAACCTACCCGCCGACGTGGTGAGTCGCCCGTCGCGCCACCAGCGGACATTCACCGGGTCCCCGTGGACGTTGCTCATCACGAGGTACGGCAACCCCTTCTCCTCGCGCCCGGGATCCCAGCCCAGATCGAGTTCGTCGGTCCAGGGCGCATCGCGCAGGCTCGTCACCACGTCCTCCGGCAGCGGGATAGAGAGCACCTCCCCGTCGAAGTCGACGGCATCGGCCATCAGACCACAGGCCTGCCCGCGCGCGAGGTCCGACATCTCCAGCGACATGATCGTGTCGGGACCGTTGGGCCAGGTCTCATCCTCGCTGCTGCGGGGGAAGCGCTGGCAGAGGTCGGCGTCCTCGACGATGGGGAGGTCCCGGGCGGCCCGGTCCTGGTGCCACAGTGCCTGCAGGTCGACGAGCAACTGGTCGCCGCCGGTGCGGCCACCTTCCCAGTTGCCGACCATGGTGCAGTTGGTCACATCGGCCGCAATCACGACGGGCTCCGCGTCGTCGTACTCGATCACCACGTGGTAGATCAGCTGGTACATCTCGGTGCACGCCTCGGCGGTCATTTCGGGAAGGTCGTTGATCAGGCTCACCACCTGGTCGGCACGGCCGGTCAGCGGCTCCAGGGGGCCGAGCCGTCCGCCGTAGGGCGGCGTGGGTTCGCCGCAGAGCCAGGCCCTCGACGCACCCAGGAGGAGCCCATCGGCGGGAACCGGTCCCGGCGCGAGTTCACCGCCCAGTGCCTGACTGCAGATCTCGGAGGGCTGGCCGTCAATGACGTGCGGCGGCTCGGGAACCCCATCGGGAACTCCGGTGGTGACGGGGGCCGCGACCGGATCCGGGGCGTCGTCGCCCATCCAGACCATGGCCAGCACCAGCGCGGCCACGACAAAGATCCCAATTGCCGCAGCGGTCATTGCCTGCAAACGGGTCACCATCTCAACGCACCTCCTCGATCAGTTCCTGGAGTTCCTCCAGCGATATGGCCCCGTACGGGTCCTGGGCCACGTCCCTCACGTTCCCGTCCTCGACGACGTACATGCCCTGGATGGGCGTGATCAGGTGAAACACACCCTCCTGCCCGGTAGACAGGAAGAGCAGGTACTCAGCGCCCTCGAGCATCCCCGTGTCCCAGGGACCGTGGTGTTCCACCAGGCCGATCATGGTTCCTGGCGACACGTCGCCGCGGATGGTGTCATGAACTTCCATGTCGCGGATGTCGACGGTGTACGGGGGCGCAGGCTCGGCGTCGGGAACGCCCAGGGTGGGGTTCTGCTGGGGGTCGGTGGGGTCCTCGGGTTCGAGGGGTTCGTGTTGTTCGGTGCGGACGTCATCGGTGGCGGTGGCCAGTACCACCAGGTCAGTGGCCGCCAGCAGTTCGTCAAGTGTGGAGTAGTAGAGCCAGTCACCCATCGGGGGAAGCTCCGACTCTTCGGCCACCTCCCCGGGCTCCTCCTGCGGCCCTTCGTCGGACATCGGCCCCACCTCCTCGTCCATCTCCGGGCTGCCCGGGCCATAGATGGCCGCCGGCTCACCCTTGCCGGAGAACACATTGACCGCCAGCGGTGTTGCCACCGCCACTACCGCCAGCGCCAACCCGCCGGCCAACACCTGTTGCCGACGGCGTCGCTTCCGGTGCACGCCTTCCATAAGGCCATCCGTGGCCATCTCGGGTGCCAGGTTCTTCAAGTCGTTGCCCAGATTCATCGGTCCACCTCCACGCTTTGGAGTTCGTCGGAGCCCCGCAACGCGGCGACTCCCCGGTGGATGTGTGTCTTGACCGTCCCCAGCGGCATGCCCAGCACCCGGGCCACCTCGGCCACGCTCAGGTCCTCGACGTAACGCAGGGTGATCGCGGCCCGCTGCGGACGGCTGAGCGTCCGCAGCGCACGGCCCAGGTCGACGCGCAGGTCCACGTCGCCGTCGCTGTGGGCTTGCTCGACGCGGATCTCGGCCGGCTTCTCGTTGCGCCAACTCAGCTTCCGCCACCACGAGATGTAGGTGCGGTGCAGCGTGGTGCGGACGTAGGACTCGAACCGGGCGTCGTCGGGCAGTTCCCGGTAGCGCCCGAAGCACTTGGCCAGGGCCGTTTGAACCAGGTCCTCCGCGTGGTGCCGGTCACCGGTCAGGAGCCACGCGGCACGAAGCAGCCTTTCGCCGCGTTCGGCGACGAACTGCTCGAAGCTCCGGTCCATGGACACACCTCCTACCCTTCAAGACGCGGTGAGAGCCCCAATCGGTTTCACCCAGTTTGGCACCGGGGCATTGGGCGGCGGGGAGGCTCGCTGCCGCTCCTGACTCGACTGGCCCCCGATCATGTCCTGCCCGTGGTGGCCGACGACCCGACTGCGGCTGGATGCTCACAGCGGACCAGGCGGTGCGCCGGGCAGACCTGGGTCAGTGGGGGGCCCGAACGAACTGGACGGGCACTGGAGGTGGCGATGATGCTGGCTGTCCCCCAGCGCCTGCACTGCTGGCAAGCGCTGCTGTCTCAGGAGGCGACGGCGGAGTTCGCCAGCTACGTCGTACCGCTCTGGGAGGAAGCCGGTCAACCGGTCGGCCAGCTCACCCAACCATGAGAAGAATCAGTTGAACCGGGCGCGGCGAGCCCAGAAGAAGCAGTAGAGCCCGTAGAGCGCC
>CAZPSO010000177.1:0-5740 GCA_964588895.1 uncultured Tessaracoccus sp. | reverse complement strand
TCGACCTCGCTCGCGGCGGACCGGGCAGCATCGATGTCATCGAGATCGACGCGGCCTCGCACGGCGGCGTCGACGACGCTCGGGACCTGCGGGAGCGCGCCTATTTCGCACCAGTGCACAGCCGCTACAAGATCTACATCGTCGACGAGGCTCACATGGTCACCCAGCAGGGTTTCAATGCCCTGCTCAAACTGGTCGAGGAGCCGCCTCCGCACGCCAAGTTCGTCTTCGCCACCACGGAACCCGACAAGGTGATCGGCACCATCCGCTCCCGCACCCACCACTACCCGTTCCGGCTCGTGCCGCCGCGCATCCTCACCGAGTACCTCACCCTCATCTGCCAGGCCGAAGGGGTACCCGTGGACCAGACGGCCCTGCCGCTGGTGGTGCGTGCGGGCGGAGGATCCGTGCGTGACGCCCTGTCCATCCTCGACCAACTCCTTGGTGGTGCGGGCACAGAGGGCGTCGCCCACGACCAGGCCGCCGCCCTCCTCGGTTACACGCCCGACGCACTGCTGGACGAGATCATGGATGCCTTCGCGGCAGGGGACTCCGCCGGCGTGTTCTCCAGCATCGACAAGGTCATAGAGGTGGGGCAGGACCCCCGCCGCTTCGCCGAGGACCTCCTGCGACGCCTGCGCGACCTCGTGATCCTTTCGGCGGTTCCCGACGCCGCCACCAACGGCATGCTCGAGGTCTCCGACGACCAGGCCCAACGCCTCGCCACGCAGGCCTCCGGGATGGGGCCGGGCGAACTGGCCCGCGCCGCCGAGGTGATCGCCACCGGCCTCACCCAAATGCGCGGGACCACGGCGCCCCGCCTGCACCTGGAACTGATGTGCGCACGCGTGCTGCTGCCCGGGGCGGACACCGACGAACGCGGCCTCCACGCTCGCATGGACCGTCTCGAACGCCGCGTCGGCATGATGGGGGACCCTCCGGCACCGGCTCCCCAGGAGTGGGAGGACGTACCCGCAGCTCCCGTCGCCCCCTCAGGCCAGAAGCCGCCAGCTGCCGATCAACCAGCGACACGGGCGCAACCCCGGGAGAAGCCCGTTCCGCGGGAGGAGCAGGACGTGCCCGGCGCTCGCTCCGGACAGGTTGGGCAGGAATCGGCGGCAGACCAGGCCCGCCCGCAGGGCGCCCCCCCGCAGCAGCGGCCACCCGGTGCCCCGCCCCAGGGGACGCCGGCGGCGGCTCCCCAGCCTGCCCCCCAGCCACGTCGCAAGCCCATCCCGGGCCGGCTCACGGCGGCCGAGTTGCGCCGGGCCTGGCCGAGCGTGCTCACCGCCGTGAAGAACCGGCGTCGCTTCTCGCACATGCTGCTCAGCCAGAACGCGCAGGTGGCTGACGTGTCGGACAACACCATTGTCCTGGCCTTCACCAATCCCGGCGCGCGCGAGAATTTCCTCTCCAGCGGCACCCAGGACCTCCTGATCGACTGCCTCATCGACGTGCTCGGCATGGAACTGCGTGTGGAGGCGCTGGTGACCGCCGCGCCGCACGCGGAGGACTCACCGCCACCGGCCCAGCGCCCCACGGGTCGCAGACCGGAACCCCACCAACGGCCGCAAACTGCGCCATCGGCGTCGGAGCCGCCACCGGAGCCGGAGATCGAGGCAGATGACGCCGTACTCAAGGATGCACAGCAGGCGGCTGCCGACCTGCTCGCCAGCGAGTTCGATGCCACGGTGATCGAGGAGCCGGAATCTCCGGAGTCGCCGGCCTGAATCTTGCACACCAATTTTCGACCATCTTCTATGCTGGTGGCGGATAGCCCCGACGGAAAGGTCAGGCAATGTTTGAAGGCATGGACATGAACTCGCTCATGGCACAGGCACAGCAAATGCAGGAGCAGTTGCTGGAGGCCCAGCGTGAGCAGGCCGCCCGCCAGTTCACGGGAAGCGCCGGTGGTGAGATGGTCAAGGTCACCATCTCTGGTGACGGGGATCTCGTGGAGCTGAGCATCGCCGCCGAGGCGGCTGACCCCGAGGACACCGAGACACTCGCGGAGTTGATCATCGCAGCATTCCGGTCAGCCAAGTCCGAGGCCGACGAGTCCATCGCGGGTCTCATGCCGCAGATGCCGGGTGGCCCGCCCGGCGCTGGCCCAGCCGGCTTGGGCTTCTGACAGAGGCCTGACGACTTTGTACGAAGGACCGATCCAGGATCTCATCGACGCACTGAGCCGGCTGCCGGGCGTCGGGCCCCGCAGCGCGCAGCGCATCGCGTTCCACCTGCTGGACGCCCCGGAGGGAGAGGTCTTCGAACTGGCGGATGTGCTCCGCCGGGTCAAGCAGGCCGCGCGGTTCTGCGAGGTGTGCTTCAACGTCACGCAAGAAGCACGGTGCCGCGTATGCCGCGACCCGCGGCGCGATCGGTCGGTCCTGTGCGTGGTGGAGGAATCGCGCGACGTGATCGCCATCGAGCGCACCAACGAGTTCCGGGGTCTGTACCACGTGCTGGGCGGCTCCATCTCTCCCATCGATGGTCGAGGCCCTGCAGACCTGCACACTCGTGAGCTGTTCCAGCGCCTCGCCGATGGTGACGTGGTGGAGGTGATCCTGGCCACCGACCCTGACACCCAGGGCGAGGCCACCGCCGCCTACCTGAGTCGCATGCTGAAGGACTTCGGCGTACGGGTTACCCGGCCGGCCAGTGGGCTGCCCGTCGGCGGCGACCTGGAATACGCCGACCACGTGACCCTCGGAAGAGCCTTCGAGGGCCGCCGCTCCATGTACCAGCCCCTGACTGCCGAATAGGGGCCGACTACACTCGCCGTGAGCCTGAGGAGGACCACCATGCCCTTGGACCGTCGACGATTCCTCGGTCTGGCTGCTGCGGCAGCCACCGCCGTCCTCGTGGCATGCGCCGACGGCGGTGAGGGAGACGCCGAGGGGCCCGCCAGGGTTGGGGTTTCCTTGCCCGCCGAGAGTCAGGAACGCTGGATCCAGGACGGGCAGGATGTCCGCAAGCAGCTCGAGGACGCCGGTTTCGAAGTGGACGTGCGGTTCGCCAACGACACCGTCGCCATCCAGCAGCGGCAGATCGGCGAGATGGTCACCAGTGGCGCGCATGTCCTGATCATCGCTCCGATCGTGGGTGACTCCCTGACCGCAGAGCTGGAGGCGGCCGCGGCCGAGGGCGTGCGCATCATCGCCTACGACCGGTTGCTGCGGGAATCGGCCCACGTGGACTTCTACGTCTCCTTCGACAACTTCCAGGTAGGGGTCGACCAGGCCCAGTCGCTGGTCGACGGACTTGGCCTCGGAAACGGCTCGGCAGGCCCGTTCAACATGGAGCTCTTCGCCGGCCCCGTGGAGGACAACAACGCGCGCTACTACTTCGACGGTGCCATGTCGGTGCTGCAGCCCCTGATCGAGGCAGGACAGCTCGTGGTCAGGTCGGAGCAAATGGAGCTCGGCGAGGTCTCAGTGGACCGGTGGCACCAACAGGAGGGCCAGACCCGCATGGGCCAACTCCTGCGGGAGCACTACTCCGGCGACGACGTTCTCGATGGCGTGTTGTCTCCCGCCGACATCCTTTCCCGCGGCATCATCACCGCCCTGCAGAGCGCCGGTTACCCCGACGAGGAGATGCCGGTCATCACGGGGCAGGATGCCGAGATCGCCTCCGTCAAGCTGATCACCGAGGGCGTGCAGCACTCCACCATCTTCAAGGACACGCGGGCTCTGGCGGAACGGGCCGTCAAGGCCACGGTTGAGCTGCTCGAGGGGACGCAACCCACCGCCAACGACACCGACAGCTACGACAACGGCATCAAGGTGGTGCCGGCCTACCTGCTGGATGCGGTGACCGTGACGGCGGACAACGTCACGGAGACACTTGTCGAGACGGGGTTCTGGACCGAGGAGCAGGTGGCTACGGGAGTCGCCTGACCTGGCGCGTCAGTCTCGCTGCAGCGGTTTCAGTGACGGGCTGAGCGCAAGGATCGCCAGCGCCGTCGCCGGCACCACCATGAGGGCCCACCGCAGGTCGATGGCATCCGCCAGGGCTCCGATCAGCGGAGGACCGGCGAAGAAGCCGAACCGCATCATCCAGGTGACCATCGTCAATCCGGTGCCCACCTTGAGTCCCGGCAACTCGTCCGCGGCGTGCATGGCCGCCGGAATGGCCGTGGCGATGCCCCAGCCGGCGCATGCGAACCCGAGGATGGTCATGGCAGGGGAGGGGAACAACAGGGCCACGGTCATCCCCGCGGCGACTATCACGGCCCCCTGCTGGACGGCCAGGCGCTGCCCGAGCCGGTCCACCACCCAGTCGCCCACGAAACGACCCACCATCTGGCCGCCCTGCAGCGCCACGTAGCCCATGCCGATCACGAAGGGGATCACCTCGAAGGAACGCTCGATGTAGATCGCGCTCCAGGTGCCGCCAGTGTCTTCGATCAGGCCCGCAGCCGCGCCGAGGGCACCCAGAGCGATCAAGCGCAGCAGCAAGGGCTTGGGGATTCCCCGGGGTGCATCGTGGGCCACGGAGACGTTCTCGATCCCGGGATCGTCGCCCTTGAGGAGGAGGGTCCGGGCATACAGCGACATGGCCATGAAGACCGCTGACGTCACCACCGCCTGCAACCACAGGGCAATCCCGGCCTGCAGGAACGCCGATCCGATGAACCCGCCGCAGACGGCGCCCACTGACCACCATGCGTGGAAGCTGTTGAGGATGGAGCGCCGGTACAGGCGCTGCACCCGCAGCCCGTGGGCGTTCATGGCGATGTCGCAGATGGCATCGAAACCCATCAGCAGGAACAGGCCGAGGGCGAACACGGCCGCCACCGAGGCGTTGGCGATGACGTTGACCATCAGGATGCCAAGGGCCTGTGCGACGGCGGCGACCACGGCGGAGTTGAAGCGGCGCATCATGCGGGCCGTCGCCAGACCAGCGATCAGTCCTCCGACGGGGCCGACGGCGATCGCGACGCCCCACGCCGTGTCACCCAGCTCCAAGGACGCCTTGATCTCCGGATAGCGGGGAACGATCGACGTCCAGGCCACGCCGTTGAGGAAGAAGAGCAAGATCACGCCCACACGTGCCTTGCGGGTCTGGGCGGGGATGGTGGGTGTCCTGAAACGTTGCACAGGCTAGGTGTACCCCAACTCTGCGCCCAACACCAACACCGCTGTCCGGCGGGGATACGCTGGCTCAATGGACGTCATCGATGTGATCCGCACCAAGCGGGACGGCGAACCCCTCAGCCCCGAGCAGATCGATTGGGTGGTGGACGCCTACACCACTGGTGCCGTCTCAAACGAGCAGATGGCTGCGCTCGCCATGGCAATTCTGCTGCGGGGGATGGACCGCGCAGAGATCAGCCGCTGGACCGCCGCGATGATCGCGTCGGGGGAGAAGATGGACTTCTCCACCCTGTCTCGACCCACGGCAGACAAGCACTCCACCGGCGGGGTGGGGGACAAGATCACACTGCCGCTGGCGCCGCTGGTGGCGGTCTTCGATGTGGCAGTGCCCCAGCTCTCCGGTCGGGGTCTGGGTCACACCGGTGGCACGCTGGACAAGCTGGAGGCCATCGCCGGGTGGCAGGCGGACTTGACGAACCAGCGAATACTGGCCCAGCTGGAGGACATCGGCGCGGTGATCTGCGCGGCCGGGCCAGGCCTGGCGCCCGCGGACAAGAAGTTGTACGCGCTGCGTGACGTGACGGGCACCGTCGAGGCGGTTCCGCTGATTGCCAGCTCCATCATGAGCAAGAAGATCACCA
>CAZPSO010000176.1:0-5755 GCA_964588895.1 uncultured Tessaracoccus sp. | reverse complement strand
ACTCCGTCGAACGGGGAGCCGCGGCCTCCTTCTCCACCGACTACAAGGCGCAGGGGCAGCAGACCGCCCGGATGATCGTGCGCATACTGGAGGGGGAAGACCCGGCCCAGGTGCCTGTGGAGATCCAGGAGAGCCTTGAACTGACCATCAATCCCGAGGCTGCTGCCCGGATGGGCGTCGAACTTCCCGACAGCATCCTCGAGCGGGCTGCCCACACCGTCTGAGGACCGGACGCGGCACCGCTGTCACTGGGCCATCCCCTAGGATTCGGGGGTCGCCGTTGTCAAGGAGAACCCCATGAAGTCCACTCGTGCAATCGTTGGTGCCATCGCGGCCGCCAGCCTGTTCCTGACCGCCTGCTCCGATGACGGAGGAGCAGACGCAGCGCCGGACGAGGTGAGGATCGGCATCGTCAACCTGGTCAGCCACCCCGCCCTCGATGCTGCGCAGGACGGCTTCATCGAGGGCCTGGCCGAGGCCGGGTACGTGGAGGGGGAGAACCTCACCCTCGACATGCAGAACGCCAACGGTGACCAGTCCACCCTCACCAACATCGCCAACACGATGGCCAGCGCAGAGTACGACCTGTACTACGCCATCGCCACGCCCACCACCCAGTCGCTGGCCCAGGTGATCACCGAGGCGCCGATTGTGTTCGCCGCCGTCACCGACCCCGTCGCCGCCGGGCTGCTGGAGTCCTGGGACGCGCCGGATGCCAATGTGACCGGCGTCTCGGACATGAACCCCATGCAGGCCCAGATCGAGCTGATCCAGGAGATCCTGCCTGACGTCACCACCGTGGGCATCGTCTATGCCTCCGGGGAGGTCAACTCCGAGGTGCAGGTGGCCGAGGCCGAGGAGGCCGCGCAGTCGCTGGGCATCACCATTGAGACGGCCACCGTCACCAACTCCTCCGAGGTCCAGCAGGCGGCGCAGTCCCTCGACGTTGATGCCTACCTGATCCCCACTGACAACGTGGTGGTCTCTGCCGCCGAGTCCGTGATCCAGGTGGCCGAGCAGAAGCAGGTCCCGGTGTTCGCCTCCGACGAGTCCACCATGGAGCGTGGCGCAGCCGCCGGCCTGTCGGTCAACTACACCCAGCAGGGTCTGGACGCTGCCGCGGTGGCCGTCCAGTTGCTCGAGGGAGCCGCCCCGGCAGACATCCCCGTGGCCACGCAGGAACAGTTCGACCTGTTCGTCAACGAGGCAGCCGCCGAGGCCCAGGGCATCACCCTGTCGGCCGACGTCGTGGACCGCTCCGCACGAGCGTTCTGACTCCGTGCCGGGAAGACCGTAGATGATCATTGCCTTCGAGATCGGACTCCTGTACGCCGTCATGGCGATAGGGGTCTACCTCACCTACCGTGTGCTGGATTTCCCGGACCTGACCGTCGACGGGTCGTTCACCACCGGGGCCGCCACCACGGCCATCCTCATCGCCTCAGGGGTGCCGATCTGGGTGGCGATCGTCGCTGCCATCATCTCCGGAATCCTGGCGGGCACGATCACCGGTCTGCTGCACGTGTGGGGCAGGATCAACCCGCTGCTGGCGGGCATCCTGACCCAGATCGCCCTGTACTCGATCAACCTGCGGATCATGGGCAAGGCCAACGTGCCGTTGCTGCGCAACGAGACCTTGTTCACCCCGTTGCGCGACGAGCGGCTCCTGGGCACCTGGGTCTCCCTGGTGATCTTTGCGGTGGTGGTGGCCCTGATCGGTGCGTTGGTCTACTGGTTCCTCGGGACGCAGTACGGGGTGGGCCTGCGTGCCACCGGTGACAACGAGCTGATGGCCCGTTCCCAGGGCATCGCCACGGGCAACGCCAAGATCGTGGGACTGGCACTGTCCAATGGCCTCGTGGCGTTGTGCGGGTCCTTCGTGGCGCAGTACCAAGGTTTCGCGGACATCTCGATGGGCATCGGCCTGATCGTGGCGGGCCTGGCTTCCGTGATCGTGGGCCAGGCCATCTTCGGCATGACGTCGGTCTGGCAGTCGGTCCTGGCGGCAGCACTGGGTTCCGTCATCTACCGCTCCATCATCCAACTGGCCCTCAACGCCGGACTGAACCCCAACGACATGAAGCTGATCTCCGCGGTGCTCGTGGTGATCGCCCTCACCGTGCCCGGGCTCTCGCCGCTGAAGCAACGGCGGAGCAAGCGGCTGCGGGAGAAGGCCCTGGCCCAGGGCGGTGGCGCCTGATGCTGGAACTGCGTGGGGTCACCAAACGCTTCTTCCCCGGCACCGTCAACGAGCGCACCGCATTGGACGCGGTCAGCCTGCGCCTGGCCGAAGGTGACTTCGTCACCATCATCGGTTCCAACGGTGCGGGCAAATCCACCCTGCTCAACGTGGTGGCCGGTCGCTTCCCGGCCGACGAGGGCGCCATCCTGATCGGCGGACGCGACGTGTCCCGGATGCCGGAGTACCGGCGGGCCCGGCGGGTGGCACGGGTGTTCCAGGACCCCATGGCGGGCACCGCGCCGCACCTGACCATCGAGGAAAACCTTTCCATCGCCTTCGACCGGATGAGCAGCCGCGGGCTGCGCATGGCCGTCACGCGCCGAAAGCGCGATGAGTTCCGCGAGGCACTGGCACACCTCGACCTGGGCCTGGAGAACCGGTTGTCGATGCGCGTCGGCATGCTGTCCGGCGGCCAGCGCCAGGCGCTCAGCCTCCTGATGGCCGCGCACACCCGGCCCTCCATCCTGTTGCTCGACGAACACACCGCCGCCCTCGACCCGTCCCGGGCTGAGCTGATCACGCGGCTGACCGGCGACCTCATCCGCGAGAACCGGCTGACCTCCCTGATGGTGACCCACAACATGCACCAGGCGATCGAACTGGGCAACCGGTTGGTCATGATGCACGAGGGCCGCGTGGTGCTCGAGGTGGACGAGGAGGCGAAGCAGACGGTCACGGCGGAACAGTTGTTGGGGGAGTTCAGCAAGATTAAGGGTGCGGCACTGGACGACCGCACCATGCTGGACTGATCCCTTGGGGAAGCGCTGATCAATCATGCACCGGCTGTGGCGTACCCGCCACGGGCGATCTGCAGCCCCCACATCTGGATATGTACAACCCGGTACACGTACCAGATCCGGTGACTCCATCTCATCCCGCCGGGCACGTCCTCGCTCGGCACAGCATTGATCAGCGATTCCCTAGACTGGGCGCATGCGCATCGCCCAGTTGGCCAACTTCGTGGGACCCACCTCGGGCGGCATGAAGGTGGTCATCGAAGCGTTGGGCGCGGGATACATCGACGCCGGGCACCAGCGGGTCTTCGTGCGGCCCGGGTCCAAAGATGCCGTGACCGAGACCGCGCGCGGGATCGAAGTGACCATCCGGTCGCCCAGGGTCAGCCCCAACTACCGCATGGTGGCCACGCCGTGGAAGGTCGTCGACGTGTTGCGTCGGTTCAACCCCACCAGCATCGAGGTCTCCGACAAGTGGACAATGTCGCTGGCCGCCCGGTGGGCGCGGCGCAACGACGTTGGCTCCATCATGTTCAGCCATGAACGACTGGTGGAGATGATGACCCAGCTGTTGCGCAGGTCCTTCGGGGTGGAGGCCGTGGTGGGTGCCCTCAACCGGCGACTGGCGAAGGAATTCGACCGGGTGGTGGTCACCTCCGAGTACGCAGCGGCCGAGTTCGAGGGCACCGGCGCCCGGCTCGAACTCGTCCCGCTGGGTGTGGATCTGGAGACCTTCCACCCCGGCCTCGGGCAGCCCCGTGACGACGGCGTGATCAAGCTGGTCTACTGCGGTCGGCTCTCCCGTGAGAAGATGCCGCACCTGGCAGTCGAGGCGGCATTGGCGCTCCACCGCCGAGGGCACCGCGTCAGGCTGGACCTGTACGGAACCGGTATGGACGAAGCCGAGTTGCGAGCGCTCGCCGGTGAAGGGCCGATCTACTTCCATGGCTTCGTCGAGGGCCGCGGGGAGCTCGCCGAACGCTACGCCGCAGCCGACATCTCAATGTCGGTCAGCCCCACCGAGACATTCGGGCTGGCGGTCCTGGAGGCGCTGGCATGCGGTACTCCGGTGGTGACCAGCTCGCGCGGAGGCGGCAGGGAACTGGTCACGGACGCTTCGGGGGCCTGGGGCCCCCCGGATGGCGAGTCACTTGCCGATGCCGTGGAATCGTTGGCGCCGCGGCTCGGCCCCGAGATCCGGCGTCAGGCGCGCCAGCAGGCGGAGAAGTACACGTGGGCCGCGAGTGTGGACAAGATGCTTCGGCTGCACGAGGAACTGGGAGGAAGGGGCGTGGGATGAAGAAGCGACTGATTGGGCTGGGGCTGGTGACGGCGGGAGCGGTGGTGCCGGCCATGCTGGCTGCCCCCGCGCCGCGGGGCCCCCGCGGCCCCTCCATCGACGACCTCGTCCGCAGCCTTCGAAAGCAGGGCCTGCAGGGCAGGGACCTGGTGAGCGCCGCCATCCATGAGGTGGCCGCAGCGTACCGGTACTACTCGGTGAGGCACCTGTGGGAGACGCCCGAGATGTCACTGGGGAACCGGCGTGGCTGGTCCCACCAGTACAACGTGGTGCTGGCTCGCGTCCTGGACGCCCTGGGGTTCGAGACGCGGCTCGTGCACACCCCCTGGCTGCAGGGCGGGGACCACCCCTGGTGGCACAACGGCCACACATGGGTGAAAGTGCGCATTGACGGACGCTGGTGGGATGCCTGCGCCTCCCGGGCCACCCACGAGGCGGGTGACCTGACCGCGGTGCCCGGTTCCGAGGAGCTGCCCTACCACCGGCGCACCAACATCGCACTGTCACTGTGGATGGTGCCGTTCGTCACCTTCCAGGTCTGGAAGTCCTGGTTGACCGGTGACCCGCTGCCGGGGTGGATCTACGCCCCGCGCCGGTGACCGCGACCGGTGCCCGGTGGGTAAACTCTGCAGGCATGCCCAAGGTTCTAGCAGTGTGCGTGGTCAGCGAACTCACTTTCGTGGGGGGCCGGGTGGGAGTCAGCGCCATCAACAAGAAGCCGGTCCCCGGCCCCGTCGCAGTGCGTGAACTGGGACTCTACGGCGACGTGCAGGCCGACCGCATGCACCACGGCGGCCCCGAGAAGGCGGTCTATGCCTACTCGCAGGAGGCGATGGGGTTCTGGGAACGGGAGCTCGGGCGGGAGATCCCGTATGGCGGCTTCGGGGAGAACCTGCGCACCCAGGGCATCGACCTGGAAGGAGCCCTCTTCGGGGAACGTTGGCGGATCGGGACGGCGGAGTTCGAGGTGTCCAGGACGCGCAACCCTTGCGCCAGCTTCCAGACCTGGATGGGGGAGCCGCAGTGGGCCAAGCGATTCCGCCAGGCCGGTTTGCCCGGCACCTACCTGCGAGTCACCAGAAGTGGGAAGGTCGCAGCCGGCGACACCATCGAGGTGCTGTACCGGCCCGCGCACGGCGTGAGCGTGGGGCAATGGTTCACCGACCCCACCAAGGAGACGGCTGGTGCGCTGATGGCGGCACACGTGGGCCAGGAGTTCGACCTGCGTGACCGGCAGCGCGCCGAGGTGCTTCGGGTATTGGGGCTGGCGGAGGAAGAAGCCCCCTAGCGGCACGAAAAAACGCGCGGGGAGGAACCCCGCGCGTTGTTTCTCGTGCCTCAGGCCAGCGCGTTGGAGGCGGCCTGTGCCTTGGTGAGGCGCTCGGTCACATCGTTCCAGTTGACGACGTTCCACCAGGCGTCGACGTAGTCGCCCTTCACGTTCTTGTACTGCAGGTAGTAGGCGTGCTCCCACATGTC
>CAZPSO010000175.1:0-5798 GCA_964588895.1 uncultured Tessaracoccus sp. | reverse complement strand
TGTAGATGCCGTTGCGCTCGGCGAAGATGAACCTTTTCATCTTCGGGTTCCAACGGCGGGTCTGGTGTCCGAAGTGGACACCGGACTCGAGGAGCTGGCGTGTGGTGACGACGGCCATGGCCGGTCCTTGTCCCGGGCGCTCTCGGCGCCCGTCTTCTCGGGTGGGTCCTTGGGACCCACGGTGGTTCTTGATGCCCGCGTAGGGCTTTCCCTGATGCGCCCGGCTCCAGTACCCACCAGAACCTGGGTTCTCGGGGGACCACACTGGCACCGACGGCTTGCCGCGCAGCGCATGCGATGTCAATCCATGAGGATTGCACCGACCATCTTACGTCCGGATGGCGCCAGCCGCCAACTCGTCGGGCGGACGCTTTCCACAGGGGCGGACCCGCATTGGTGATCGGGCCGTCACGGTGCCCATCATCTACATCATGCGACGACTCGTGGTCATCCTCCTGCTGCTGGTGTGGGCAGCGGCTGCAGGCCCGCCGGGAGCCCATGCCGTCCTGCAACTGGAACCTCCGGTCCCGGGCGCTGTGCTGCGCGCCTTCGACGGGGGCACCAGCCCGTACTCAGCCGGGCACCGCGGGGTGGACCTGGCCGCCGGACAGGGCGAGGCGGTGCGGGCGGGAGCCGACGGGGTAGTCAGTTTCAGCGGCGCCGTGGCAGGGCGCCCCTCGGTCTCCGTGCGCCACGCAGACGGCCGCCGAACCACCCATACCCCGGTACTGGGAATCCTGCCCGTCGGGCAGCAGGTCCTGCGCGGCGAGGTGATCGGCCACGTCGGGGGTGACTTCCACTGCGGTGCCCGGCCGTGTCTGCACTGGGGTCTGACCGACGGCAGGAACTACTGGGATCCCACCTCGGCCGCCTCCATTGGCGTGATCCGGTTGCTGCCACGTGGCACCCGCCCACCCGCAGAGATCTTCAGGCTTGATGGCGAATTGCCGGTGGCCGGCCGGATCACATCCCGATTCGGCATGCGGGTCCACCCCGTCACCGGAGTCCGGAAGCTGCACGACGGCACCGACATCGCCGCCAGCTGCGGCACCCCCATCCATCTTCCCTGGGCGGGGGTGGTGACCGGGGCCGCCTATCACCCGGCCTATGGTTTTCGCGTCACCGTGGACCACGGGGACCGGCGGACCGCCTACACCCACCTGCCGGGGCTCGACGTGCGAGTGGGGCAACGGCTGCAGGCGGGGCAGCTACTGGGCCGGGTGGGCACCACCGGGCTCTCGACTGGCTGCCACCTCCACTGGATGGCGTGGGAACGGGGCCGGCTGGTGGACCCGCTGAGCCTGGTGGCCGGCCACCGGTGAGGGGCCTGGTGGGATCAGGCCCGGGGATGGGCCTGCCGGAATGCCTCGCGCACCCGCTCGTCGGTCACGTGGGTGTAGAGCTGCGTGGTACCCACCGAGGCGTGGCCAAGCATCTCCTGCACACTGCGCAGATCCGCTCCTCCGGCCAGCAGGTGGGTGGCCATGGCATGGCGCAGGCCGTGCGGTGAGACATCCTGTCCCGAGCCAGCGGTGGCAGCGTGCACCACCCGGCGCGCCACGCGCGGATCCAGGGCTCCGCCCCGGTGTCCGAGGAAGACCGTGGCCGGTGACCGGTCGTGGGCCAGGAGGTGCCGGGCATCCACCCAGGCACCAAGCGCGGAGGCGGCCGGGGCCCCCATGGGCACCACGCGCTGCTTGTTGCCCTTGCCGAGCACTCGCACCGTGGATCTGTCCAGGTCGACGTCCTCCAGCAGCAGTCCGCAGGCTTCGGAGATGCGCAGGCCGCTGGCGTAGAGGAGCTCCAGCAGGGCCAGGTCACGCAGTGCCACCGGGTCGCCCTCCTCCGCGGCGCGGGCCTGGAGGCCGGCCAGCGAGTCCGTGACGCTGGCTGCGGTGGGCACCTCGGGGAGTCTGCGACGGCGTTTGGGGGCCTTGAGTCTGGAGGCCGGGTCCTGGGCGAGGTACCCCTCGCGGGTGGCCCAGGCGAAAAAGCCGCGGGTGCACGCCACACGGCGTTGCAGGGTGGCGGCGGCCACGCCGTCGTCGGCCAGCGTTGCCAGCCAGGCCCGGATGTCCGGAAGTCGGATCTCGTGCACGGGCATCCCGGTGATCCGCGCCAGGCTGCGAAGATCGGTGGTGTAGCCACGCACGGTGTGCCCGGACAGCCCGCGCTCGTCAAACAAGTGGACGGCGTAGTCCCCGATGAGCGCCTCCCATCCCGCACCGGTCATGGCACCCAGTCTGCCCGGTGCCCGCGGCCGATCCAGCAGCAACACCCTGCCGGGGTGCATACTTGGGTGCTGCAGGCAGACGATCTGGAAAGAAGTGGCACGATGACGCAACTCAACACCGGCGGCAAGGTACGTCCCATTACCCGGTGGGGCACACCGGTGATGCATGGCAGGACCCGCCCGGTGGAGACGTTCGACGATGAACTGCACACCCTGGTGCGGGACATGTTCGCCACCATGTACGCCGCCGAGGGTGTCGGACTGGCAGCCACGCAGGTGGGAGTGAACCTGGCTGTCTTCGTCTATGAGTGCTTCGACAAGGACGAGAAGATCCACAGGGGGGTGTTGTGCAACCCCGACGTCACCCTGCCCACCGGCAAGGACCGCGAACTCGATGCCGGCGACGAGGGATGCCTGTCCTGGCCCGGCGGTTACCAGACGGTTCCACGCCCCACCATCGCCACCTGCACCGGGCAGGACGAGTTCGGCAACGACATCACGGTCCATGGCACCGGCCTGCTGGCCCGCTGCCTGCAGCACGAGACTGACCACCTGGATGGCATCGTCTTCGGCGACCGGCTCTCCAAGCGGGCGCGGCGCGAGCTGGACCAGCAGGTGGCCGAGCTCGCCTACCGCTACCCCGACGACTGGCCCGTCTCACCCAAGCGGCACGCCAAGCCGGCTGCGGATCCCCAGGAATCGGGTCCCTCCGACGGCGACCAGTGAACTGACGCCACCAATCACGTCCCCGTCGAGCTGCACGGCCGCGGGCTGCGCGGGCCGCACCAGCACCCGCGAGGCGCTCCGGTAACGGTACCTGTGGTTGCTCGCGGCGTGTCGCAACCGGCCAAGGGCGATCAGCCCCCACCCCGGCAGGGACCCGGGGCGGACACTAGCCACGACGAGGCCGCCGTCGGGACCGCCGGCTCCGGGAAACAGCTCGAGTCCGGGTGGCACGCGCGGCTGGTTGCCCACGAACACCGACCACGCCCGGATGCGCTCGGCCGGGGCACCGTCCACGCTGATCGTGTGCTCGCCAGCGGGCTCGAGCAATCGGCGGGCGCCAGCCACGAAGTAGCCCTGCCAGCCGGCGACTTCCCGCATGACCCCGATGGCTGTCGCGTCGTGGCCGATGCCCACCATGCAGAGGAACGGTTCCTCGCGGACCGCACCACCGGAGAGGGTCAGCCATGCCCGGCCAACACCAACCGTGGCCGTGCACCCCTGCAAGGCGATCTCGACCACCACCAGCTTCGCTAACCCAGACAACCCCAGATTGTGCGCCAGAACATTGCCCCTCCCCACCGGGAGGATCCCCATCTCGATCCCGGTGCCCGCCAAGGCTCCCGCGACCTGCCGGATGGTGCCGTCTCCCCCGCACGCCACCACCACCTCCGCACCGGCCGCGACAGCCTCCCGGGTGGCCGCCGCACCCGGGTCGGTGGCGGTGGTCCAGCTGACCGTCGGCTGAGGCAGCGTCAGTACCGCGGCCCGTCTCGTCAGGGCATCCACGGCGGCGGCGGCCTGTGGCCGGGCCGGATTGGCCACCACGAAGACACCCACCCCGTCACCTCTCGTCCGCCCAACACCTGGTCCCCTGCCACGGGGGCTGCGTCCATTGTCGCGGCAGTGGGCGCCCCCGTGGTGGGGTTACACTGCCGTACCGTGATCAAAAGGGCGTGGGACCCGTTCTTGGTGGCCATTGTGGCCACGCTGGTTGTCTCGTCCCTGCTCCCGGTCACCGGATTCGCGGCGGAGGTCTTCTCCTGGATCACCTGGGCTGCGATCTTCCTGCTGTTCTTCGGCTACGGAGCGCGGCTGTCCACCGCCCAGGCGTGGGAAGCCGTCAAGCACTGGCGGCTCCACCTGGCCATCCTGGCCTGCACGTTCGTCGTCTTCCCCATCATCGGCCTGGGCCTGCTTCAACTGCCGCTGATCGGAGTCTCCTCCGCCGTGGCCGTCGGGCTCGCGTTCCTGACGATTGTGCCCTCGACGGTGCAGTCGTCCATCACGTTCACCTCCATCGCGGGCGGCAACGTTCCCGGGGCGATGGTGGCGGCCACGGCCTCCAACCTGCTGGGGGTCATCCTCACCCCGGTGCTGGCCATCGCCATCCTGCCCGAGGTCGGCGGGGTGCCCATCACCTGGGACTCCCTGGTCTCGGTGGCGGTGCAGATGCTGCTGCCGTTCGTGCTCGGTCAGCTGCTCCGCCCCCTGCTGCGCAGCTTCCTTGAGCCTCGGCGCCGGCAGCTGAAATTCTACGACCAGTTCGTGATCGTCCTGGTGGTCTACGGGGCGTTCTCCAGCTTCTTCGCCACGGGCATCTGGCGGCAGGTGAGCGTGGTCGACCTCCTGGTGATGACGGGGATCGGGCTCGTGGTGCTGGCTTTCATGCTGTGGTTCAGCTGGTGGCTCGGCGGCCGGCTGCGGTTCAACCGCGCCGACCGCATCGCCATCCTGATGTGCGGGACGAAGAAGTCACTGGCCACGGGCGTGCCGATCGCCAGCGTCCTGTTCACCGCCTCGGCGGTGGGCGTCATCGTCTTGCCCCTGATGATCTTCCACCAGGCGCAGCTGATGGCATGCTCCGCCATCGCTTCGCGCCTCAGCCACGAGGCCGAAGCTCAGGACTGATCGTCCTGCGACTCCTCGGCCACCGGTTCGGCCAGGGGCTCGGGATCGGCTTCGGGCGCGGCCTCCGGTTTCGGATCGCCGACGCCGATCTGGGCCCGTTGCCCGCCGATTTGGCGTCCGGAGCGACGAGGCGCGTTACCTGTCTGGTCCAAGGCCTGGGCCTCGGCGATTGCCTTCTCGACCGTCTCGTTGGAGCGTTCCCGGTCCTTCTCGAGCTGCTGTTCGATCTCGGCCTGCACGTCGATCCGCTCGGGTGCCTCGAACTTGCCGGACCTGGTGGCCTGGTTGCCGACGAAATTCTGGATCTGCTCGGCTCCGCCGATCTGCCCGAGACCCTTCAGGGCGTCGTTGAGTTCCGCAGGGACCACCCACACCTTGTTGGAGTCGCCCTTGGCCAGGTTGGGAAGCATCTGCATGTACTGGTAGGCCAAGAGGGCTTGGTCTGGTTCGGCGGCGTGGATGGCGCTGAAGACCGTGGTGACCGCCTGGGCCTCCCCCTCCGCCCGCAGCATGGCTGCCTGACGATCGGCCTGGGCTCGCAGGACGGCAGCCTCACGCTCGCCCTGGGCACGCAGGATGGAGGATTCCCGGTCGCCACCGGCCTCGAGGATCTGGGACTGCCGCTTGCCTTCCGCCAGCAGGATCTGGGCGCGCTTCTCACGTTCGGCCCGGGCGCCTTTCTCCATGGCGTCACGGATGGTCGGCGGCGGGTCGATGGCCCGGATCTCGACGCGGTTGACCTTGATGCCCCACTTGCCGGTGGCGTCGTCGAGGACGGCGCGCAACTTCTGGTTGATGGCGTCTCGGGAGGTCAGGGCCACTTCGAGGTCCATGCCGCCGATGATGTTGCGCAGGGTCGTCATGGTGAGTTGTTCGATGGCGCCGCGGTAGTCCTGCGCTTCGTAGGCCGCGCGGCCGGGGTCGACGATCT
>CAZPSO010000174.1:0-5803 GCA_964588895.1 uncultured Tessaracoccus sp. | reverse complement strand
TCATCCCGTGGGATCCCACCTTCGGTATCCACCCCCAGGACGAGAACTTCCTGGACGGTGAGCTGTGGGACCTGGCCAACACGCCCAAGGACAAGTTCCCGCTGTTGTTGAACTACCACCCGCTGGTGATCTACCGCTTCCAGGTGCTCAAGCAGGCGGACGTGGTGCTCGCCCTGTTCCTGCACGGGGACCAGTTCACCCCGGAGCAAAAGCGCGCTGACTTCGAGTACTACGACCCGATCACCACGGGGGACTCGACCCTCTCCAGCGTGGTCCAGTCGGTGATTGCCGCGGAGGTGGGCTACCAGGACACGGCCATGGACTACTTCATGACCGGTTTGTTCGTTGACCTGGCCGACCTGCACCACAACGCCCGCGACGGCGTCCACATCGCCTCCACCGGCGGGGTGTGGAACGCCCTGATCTACGGGTTCGGCGGCTTGCGGGACTACCACGGCAACCTCACCTTCGATCCCCGGCTGCCGCACGAGTGGCGGTCCTTGCGGTTCGCCCTGAACGTGAGGGGCAGCCGGATCCGGGTCCACGTCAAGCCCACGGAGATGACCGTGGAACTGGAAGTTGGCGACTCCGTCGACTTCGCCGTGCGCGGCGTGGACTTCCGCGTCCGGGAGGGCGAGCCGGTGACGGTTCCGTTGGAGGGCCAGGGCCCATCCCTGCCCCCGCCCCAGGGCAGGCATCCCGTCATGGGTGACCGACGCGCAGACGGTTCGGTCATGACCGCCTCCCTGCCCGAGTCCGCCTTCGGTGATGCGGTGCCGGCACAGGATTGACCCGTCGGCACATGACAGCGGGCGACGCACCGGGGCGGTCCCCCGGAGCACATCGATGGTGGGTCCATGCGCTGGCGCTGGCGCTGCTGGCGGCCATCACGGTCGGGGTCGCCCGGGCCCCGCAGCCGGAACCGACGTTCGTCGAGTGGATCGACGTTGCCTACACGGCATCCCAGAACCCCCAGCAACGCCTCGACCTGTACGTGCCGTGGCCGGAGAGTGGGGCTGCTCCGCTGGTGCTGTTCGTCCATGGAGGGGGTTGGCGCTTCGGCAACAAGTCCCTGATCGGTCGCGGTGCCGCCTTTGCACCGTTTCGCAAGGTGCTGCTCGCCAATGGTTACGCCGTCGCATCGGTCAACTACCGGTTGACCCCGGAGGGTGCCTTCTTCCCTGACCAGATCCACGACGTGAAGGCGGCGGTCCGGTATTTGAACGTCACCGGCTCCCAGTATGGCGTGGATGCCACCCGAATCGTGGTGGCGGGCGACTCGGCGGGCGGCAACCTGGCCATGTTGATGGGGGCGACGATTGGTGATCCGGAGCTGGAGGGCGAGGTGGGCGTCCGGGGACGCGCCGCGGGGATCAGGGGAGTGGTCAGCTACTACGGCACGGCCGACCAGCAGCGCATCTTCCTCGACCGCGAGGAGTTGGGCTGTGACCGGGGAGCGCCGGGTTCCCGGTCCAACCAGGGCATGCTCTTCGGTGGCATCGACCCGTCCGACCCGGCCAATGCCAACATCGTGGAGCCAGGCAATCCGGTCCGGCGCGCGTCACCGGAGTCCGTGCCCATGCTGCTCTTCCACGGCACGAGCGACTGCATCGTGCCCCACACCCAGGCGCTGCGCATGGCAAACCTGCTGAGCGAGGCCGGGGTGGCCAACGAAGTGGTGCTGATAGAGACCGGACACTCCGACCCGGCGTTCTACTCCCGGTCGGACCTTCAGGACAAGCTGCTCGAGTTCGTGGATTCCCGCCTCTCCCGGTGACCTCGTCGAACCTCGAGCGGTGCTGGAAGCGTTCTTTGGTGATCGTCGGTCCTAGTCATACACTCATGAGCGGCGCGGGTGACGGTGCTGCAACGTTGTCGAGATGACTGGTCGGTGGAATGAAGAAACTCCTGGCGGTGCTTTCCAGCGTCGTGGTGGTCCTCACCCTGTGGGTGGGCGTGCCCAGTGGCCCCAACGCGGCTGCCGACGTGGACGTGTACCGGAGCGAGGGCAGCCTTTCCTACCAGGGCCGCACCCACGTTCACCACGTCAACGGCCGCTACTGGGACACCCAGTGCGAGCCGTACTCCACCACGCTGCGTTGCCGCACCTACATCTGGGCCAAGCCGATCAAGCGCGTGGGCAACACCTTCCAGGTGGTGGAAGGCTGGGAGTTCAACAACCTGACCTACCTGCCGCTGGCCCGATCTGCCTGGCAGGGCAATCCCCTCGGGGAGGTCCCGCAGCACCCCAACGGAGAGTTTGAGTCAGCCGGCCGCTTGTGGCGCACCGAGTGTGACAGCCCCCAAACCGGTCGCGACGGCTGCCGTTCCTGGATCTGGGGCACCCGTTACCACCGGGTCGAGGGTGGCTTCGAACAGCGCAACGAGTGGGTGTTCAACAACATCGTCCTGTTCATCCCCGGCGACGGACCCGCTCCAACGCCGGCCCCGAGCCCCACACCGACGCCGAGCCCCACAGCGACGCCGAGCCCTTCCCCGACCCCGACCGGCCCGCCGCCGTCGAGCCCGGTGCGCGATCCGCGCCTGTGCAACGCGCCGCTGCCCAATGGCTATGCCTACACGTCGCAGGGTCGGCCGTATCGTCCCGAGAATGACCTCTACTCCCCGGCGACCGCGTTCCACCCCCACGCCATGAACCTCTACATCCTGAACTACAACACCAGCTCTGCCACCGACGCGCAGAAGCGCTGTGTGATGGAGGCCGTGGGGCTGCAGATGATCGACGCGTCCCTGACGGCGACACACGGCGGCCGGACCGGGCGCTGGCTGCCCTATGACTTCCACTTCTCGGCCAACCCGTCCGCGCCTGCGTTGCGGCCCGGCTGGTACTCGGGACTCAGCCAGGGCACGGCGATCACCGCGATGCGGTTGGTCCATTCCCGCACCGGGGACGCCAAGTGGGCCTCCTACGCCCAGGAGCTGGCCAATTCCCTCGATGTGCCGTACTCCGCCGGCGGCGTGAAGAACACCGTGCCCTACGGCGGGAGCCAGAACCAGTGGCTGGAGGAGTATCCCACCGGATCCCTGCCCACCACCGTCCTGAACGGCAACAACTTGGCGTTGATCGGTCTGGCGATGCACCGCAGCAGCACGGGTGACCCGCTGGCGGCCAACCTGTTCACTGACGGCATCGCGGCCTACCACCGCCTGCTGCCCCTGTTCGAGATCCCGGTCTCGAACAACCTGATGTCCACCTACGACCTGGTCCGGGGATATCCCGCCGCGCCCCTGCGGCTCGTGAGCGCTTCCGGTTCCCTGACGCGGGCCACGCTCAATGGCACCGCGGTCACCATCCCCGTCGAACGCACCGCCCCCGCCCATCCCAACGTGTTGGTCAACGGAGACTTTGCAGAGGGCGACGTGGGCTGGCGGCCGGTTCTCAACCAGGGCGCCATCATCGGCGGCCGTGTCGTGATCTACCCGAACGGCGCCGGCCACACCGGCGTCCAGCAGATCATTCCCCGGGGCACGTTCCCCGCGGGTTCAGCGGTGACCATGCAGTTCGACACCAGGATGAAGAAGCGCTCCACCGGGGCTTCCACCGCGCCGCTGGTCTCCGTCCAGGGCGTCTGTCCGGACGGGGTCTATACCAACCTGGTGCGACACTCATCTGCCCGCGGGGAGAACTGGGGCACCTACCGGGCATCGTTCAATGCCCCCGCCGAGGACTGCGACATCGCCGTGAACCTCCTGCAGGACGTGAAGAACACCTCCGGCGGCGAGGTGGAGTTCGACAACATCGTGGTTCGCCAGGCCGACCCCCGGGGTAGGAGTCTCGCTCCGGCCTACGACTACTACGTGTGGCGCACCCCCACCCAGGACCTGCGCATCCACGGGCAGGGCACCTTCGAGGTGCAGGTGTACGTGGAGGGCGCCTGGGTGCAGGTGGGCAGGGTCGCGACCACGCCGTCGGGTGTCGCCGTTCGGATCCCGGAGGAGTTCACGGGGCGCAACGTCAACCACCGGTACCACGAGTCGCACATCGGCGAATTGCGGCAGCTGGCAAGCCACTCGGGCGACCGGCTCTTCACCACCACCGCCAACCGCTGGGTGCGAACGGCCATCAACCAGCCCAACTGAGGGGGCGGTCAGCCCAGCCGCACGGGCAGGCGGACGAAACCGCCGACGGGGGCCATGCCGCGCTCTGCCTCGCCGTCCAGCTCCAGGCTCGTGATGCCGCGCATCAGTTCCCTGAAGAGGGCACGCAGGGTGATGATGGTCAATTCCTCGCCCGGACAGTAGTGCGGGCCGCGACCGAAGACCAGGTTGTCGGGTGCGTGGGCCTCGGGTTCAAAACCGTCGCGGAAGACCTTCTCGTCCCGGTTCGCCGACGTCCAGTTGATGCGCACCCGCGCGCCCCCCGGGACGTCGCGTCCCCCGATCGAGACGGGGCAGGTGGTGACCCGCCGGTTGCTGACGAACGGATTGTCGATGCGCAGCAGTTCGTTCATGATGGCGTCCACCTCCGCGTCGGAGCCGTGGCGGAAGCGGTCCTGGAGCTCTGGACGGACGGTCAGGCCATGGGTGATGACACCGACGCTCAGCGCCATCGAGCCCAGGTCGCCACCGGTCCAGTTGCGCAGGATGGAGACCAGTTCGGGGTCGGTGAGGGGTCTGCCGAGGGACTCGTCGTGCACCAGTTCTGCTGTGACGTCGTCGATGGAGGGGTCCTCGCGGCGCGGGGTGATCACGGACATGATGATCTCGTCGAAGTGGACGGCCACCGCCCGGGTCCTCTCCAGGTCGCCGGAGCGCGTGGCCTCGTAGTTGGACCTGACCCACCCCAGGAGCTCGGGTTCCAGTTCCCGGGGCCAGCCCAGCCAGCGTGTCATGCCCCTGACCGCGAACGTGGCCCCGATGTCGCGCACCGCGTTGAGGGTGGTGCCGCGCGGCAGTTCGGCCACCATCTGCCGGGCGATCTCCTCGATGCCGGGGCGCAGCGCCGCCATGCGCTCATGAGCGAAGTAGCGGTCGATCAGCGCCCGGAACCGGGCGTGCTCCTCTCCGTCCAGGCCGTTGGGCAGTTGCAGGAAGCGGGAGACCTTCGACGAGAACGTGTCGGGATCGGTGGCCACCTGCACTGCCTCGGCATGGCCGAGGATGACCCACTCGCCGCTGGTGGACTGGATCACCGGACCGTGGGCGCGGAACTCATCGGTCACATCGCGGGGCTGGCGCCCGGCCTCGTCGTAGATGATGTGGCTCATCGAAGATACCTCCAGATCGGCTGCGCATCGAGCCTAGCGCCCGAGACGGGCGGGTGTGGCTCGGCCTGCGATGAGGCGGCGCACGAGCTTGGCCAGTTCCTCGGCCCAGAGAACCACCGAAGCCAGGGCGATGCAGACGGCCCAATGGGTGAGGTCGAGTGATTCGGTGCCGAACGCCGTTTGGAGGAATGGCACCTCTACCACCAGGAACTGCAGGCCTGCCGCCAGCGCCACGGCAGCCCACAACCACTTGTTGGAGAACATGCCGACGAACGCCGAGCGCGTGTCGGAGCGGGAGTTGAAGGCGTTGAACAGCTGGGCGAGGACCAGCGTGGTGAAGGCCGCGGTGCGAGCCACTTCCACGCTGTCGGTCCCCCCGGGGATGAGGCCGCCGGGCAGGAAGATGTCGATGGTGAGCAGCGTGACCGCGCTCATGACGACCCCGATGAACAGGATCCTGGCCCACATCGCCCGGTCGATGATGGCCTCCTTCGGGTTGCGGGGTCTGCGGCCCATCAGGTCCTCGGTCTCCGGGTCCACGCCCATCGCCAGGGCCGGCCCGGAGTCGGTGACCA
>CAZPSO010000173.1:0-5834 GCA_964588895.1 uncultured Tessaracoccus sp. | reverse complement strand
GCCGTCGCCGGTCATGGCCACTACATGGCCTTCTGCCTGCAGGGCATCGACGATGCGCAGCTTGTGCCGGGGGGAGACACGCGCGTACACGTTGACCGTGCGCGTGGCCCCGGCGAAGTCCTCGTCGCTCAACTCGTCGAGGTCGGCGCCCGTGAGGGCCGGTGCGTCATCAGCGACGATGCCCAGATCGGCGGCGATGCGCGCAGCCGTGCGGGGGTGGTCCCCGGTGATCATCATGGTGCGTATCCCGGCGCGTTGCGCCTCGGCGATGGCCTGCGCCGCCTCGTCGCGCGGGGGATCGATGATGGCCACGGTGCCGACGAAGACCAGGTCGTTCTCGACGTCCTCCTCCAGCTGGTCGTGGGCCTGGTCCAGGTGCCGGTAAGCCACGGCAAGGGTGCGATAGCCGTCGGCCGAGAGGCGTTCCACGTCGCCCAGGATCGCGGTGCGCCGCTGGTCCTCCAGGGGCAGCACCTGGTCGCCGACCCGCTCGTGGGAGCAGCGCGCCAGCAGAACGTCGGGGGCGCCCTTGGTGAACAGCACTTCCCCGTCGATGCGGGAGTCGTAGCCGGCCACCGACATCATCTTGCGGCTCGAGGTGAACGGCACTTCGGCATGGCGCTCGAAGGCCTCCACCCGCCCTGCGATGTCGTCGAGCTTGTGCTGGGCCACCAGGAAGGCCCCCTCCGTGGGGTCGCCGATGATCTGCCAGTCCGTCTCCTGCGTCAGTTGCGCGTTGTTGGCCACCGAACCGCCCCCTAGCACCAGCCGTGCCTCTTGCAGCGTGTGTTCGTCCGTATCGCCGGTGGGTTGGCCCTCGGGCGCGTAGCCGGTTCCGCTCAGCTCCACCTGACCGGAGGCGGTGAGGACGAGGCGCAGGGTCATCTCATTGCGGGTGAGGGTGCCCGTCTTGTCCGAGGCGATCACCGTCGCCGAGCCCAGCGTCTCGACGGAGTGCAGTTCCTTCATGATGGCGTTGCGTTTGGCCAGCTCCTGGACGCCGATGGCGAGGACCAGGGAAAGGATGGCCGGTAGTCCCTCGGGGACGGCGGCGACGGCCAGGGAGACCCCGAGCATCAGAACGTCGACGGCTTCGCCCAGCGTGGAGACGTCGTTCAGGATGAACAGCACCACCATGACCACCGACGCGATGCCGAGTACCATCAGGCCGAGCATCTTCGAGACCTTCTCGATCTCCTTGGTCAGCGGGGAGGGATCCTGTTCGGTGGACTCCAGCATCTCGGCGATGGAGCCCATCTCGGTCTGCATCCCGGTGGCGGTGACGACGGCGCGCCCTACCCCCTGGACAACGGCCGTGCCCTTGTGGACCATGTTGAGCCGGTCACCCACCTGCGCGTGGCCTTCGATGGTGGCGGGATCCTTGACCGTGGCCTCCGACTCACCCGTCAACGAGGCCTCTTGCAGTTTGAGTCCGGTGGCGGAGACCAGTCGGGCATCGGCGCCGACGGCGTCACCCTCGGCCAGCACCAGGACGTCTCCCGGGACGAGGTCGGTGGAGACAACCGTGGCCAGTTTTCCCCCGCGCAACACGGTGGCGTTGGCCTCCGTCATGCGTGACAGCGCCGCGACGGCGCCCTCCGCCTTGTTCTCCTGTGCCAGGCCGATGGCGGCATTGGCCACCACGATCAGCCCGATCACGATCACGTCCACCGGGGCACCGGTGGCGCCCTCGATCAGCCAGGCCACCAGGGAGATGACCATGGCGATGAGCAGAAGGTAGATCAGGGGGTCCTGGAACTGCGCCAGGAGTCTGCGCCACAGGGGAACCGGCGGCTTCTCGCGGAGCCGGTTGGGTCCGTGGACCCCAAGCAGCTCAGCCGCCCGGTCCGCGCTGAGTCCCTCGTCGAGGTTCACCGAGAACCGGTTCGCGACCACAGACGCGTCCACCTGGCTGGGATGCGCCGCCAGGGATGTTGAGTTGTTCACACTTTCCACACTAACCCTCACTGCCAGTACCCGAACCGGAGTGGCAACACAGGGCAACAGCACCTGGATTGCGGGAATCCCGCATGCCGCGGGGAGGGGACTGCTAGAAAAGCGGGATGACCGAACGACCCGCGTTCAGCTTTTCCGGTGACTGGTCCGGCCAACTGGTGGCCACAGCCATCCACAACGGACACGACCTGCGCCCAGCCACCGCCTCCGAAATGGTCCTCGACGAAGACGTGCGGTTGCGGGAGGAGGATCCCTTCACCGACCTCATCGGGGCCGGGGCGCCCGCGCGGGTGGTGGTCCACCGCTCGCGGTTCGAGGTGGACCTCAACCGTCCCCGCGACGAGGCGGTCTACCGTCGCCCCGAGGACTGTTGGGGCTTGGAGGTGTGGCGATCCAATCCGTTGCCCGAGGGGACGGCGGCGGACAGCCTGGAGGTCTACACGAACTTCTACGCCGAACTGGGGCGCCGGCTGGACCGAGTGGCCGAACGTGGCCCGTTCGTCGTTTTCGACGTGCATTCCTACAACCACCGCCGTGGGGGTGCCGACGCCGCCCCAGAACCCGCCGCGGACAACCCGGAGGTCAACCTGGGCACCGGGACCGTCGACAAGAACGTTTTCGGAGGCGTCGTCGAAGCCTTCGTCGACAGCTTGGGACAGCAATCTACCGACAACGGTCCCATCGACGTGCGGGAGAACGTCAAGTTCAAGGGACGCGCGCTGTCGTGGTGGGTCCACGATGTCTACGCCGGAGTGGGCTGCTGCCTGGCGCTGGAATTCAAGAAGACATTCATGGACGAGTGGACCGGCCAGCCCAACCAGCAGCGGCTGATGCAGCTCCAACAGGCCCTGACCGCGACGCACGGCCCCGTCCTGAAGGCGCTGGCCGAGGTGGCTGGCAGATGACGGGACTGGCGGCCGGCGACCTGGCCATCGACCAGCAACTGGCCCAGCTGTCCGAAGGGGTCCGGTTCCTGCTCGAGATCACGCCCATCGACGCCGACGAGGTCCGCGACGAGTTCCTCGCCGGAGGCACCACGGACCCGGTGTTCACCTACCGTGAATTGAGCATGGATCCTGACGTGAGCGAGGCGGCCCTGGCGAACATCGACGTCGGTGCCGTCGAGGACACCACGCTCGGCCATCTGCTGCGCGCCAAGCACCGGGAGATGAAGCTCCAGGTGGACATGCTGCGGGCCCGGGGGAGTGAAGACTTCCGGCAGCTCTCCGTCGAGCTCTACGGGGGAGTCAGCCCCGGGTTGCTGGAGAAGGCCCAGGACATCCTCGAGCGGGTGCAGGTGCCCCAGCCGGGCACGGACCGGCTCGGGGCCGAAGAGTTCCTCGCACTGGCCAACCGGGAGATCGACGCGTATCGGCAGATCGACCCGGACGTCGGCATCCATGCCGAAATCCGGACGGACGTCTCCGGCGTGCTGTGCCAAGGCGATGCGCTGATCATCAGTGATGACGCGAGCATCTTCCGCGAGCGTGCCGAGGCCCTCATCCAGCACGAGGTGGGCACGCACCTGGTGACCCAGGTCAACGGGTCGGCGCAACCCGTGAGCACGATGGGAACGGGACTGGCAGGGTACGACGAGACCCAGGAGGGCCTGGCCGTCCTGGCCGAGATCGCCGTCGGCGGCCTCACGGCCTTCAGGCTGCGACAACTGGCTTCCCGGGTGGTCAGCGTCCACACCATGCTGCTGGGGGCGAGTTTCGTGGAGTCCCATGAGGAACTGGTGGCCGCCGGCGTGCCGGCGGGCACCGCGTTCAGCACCGTGATGCGGATCTACCGGGCTGGTGGCTACTCCAAGGACGCCATCTACCTGCGAGGGCTGCTGGATCTCCTCGAGCACGTGGGTCAGGGCGGCTCGCTGGACCTGTTCTATCTGGGCAAGTTCTCCCTCCAGGACCTGCCCCTCGTGGAAGACCTCCACCAGCGTGGTCTCACCGAGCCGGCCCGGATCATGCCGCGCTACCTGTCCGATACTGCCGCCGCGCAGCGCATCCGCGAAGCGGCCGAAGCAGAGGACCTCACCCTCCTGGCCTCAGACCTCTGAGGCCGAGACCCCCGCCAACGAAGAAGGATTCGCATGAAAATAGGTTTTGTCGTCAACGACGTGGCGACCGAGCGTTCGATCTACACCACCACGCACCTGGCGATGGCCGCCACCAACATGGGGCACGAGGCATGGCTGCTGGGGATGGGTGATTTCGGATACGAGCCCGACGGGAGCCTGCGGGCGCGCGCCAGGGCAGCCGGCGACAAGAAGTACCGCTCGGCCGAGCGATACCTGGCCGACGTGCAGAAGCCGGCGGACGACGACCACGTGGCGCTCGACGAGTTCGACGTGGTGATGCTACGGGCGGATCCCGCCGACGACGCGAACAACGCGTCCTGGGCCAACAATGCGGGGGTGGCGTTCGGCCAGCTCATCGCGGGCAGCGGGGTACTGGTGGTCAACGATCCCACCTCGCTGGCCAACGCCCTGTCGAAGGCGTACTTCCAGCACTTCCCGGAGGCGGTGCGCCCCAAAACCCTGATCTCCCGTGACGAGGAACGCATCGCGAAGTTCGTGGACGAACTGGGCGGCAAGGCGGTGCTCAAACCCCTCCAGGGCTCCGGGGGCTCCGGGGTGTTCATGGTGAATTCGAAGGAGTCGCCCAACCTGGCCCAGATCATCGAGGCCATCGCCCGGGACGGTTACGTGGTGGCGCAGGAGTATCTGCCCGCGGCCAAGAACGGGGATGTGCGCATGTTCCTCATGAATGGGCGCCCCCTGAAGGTGGACGGGCAGATCGCGGCCTTCCGCCGTCGCAGCACCACCTCCGACATCCGCTCCAACATCTCCGCGGGCGGCCGGCCGGAGAAGGCGGAGGTCACCGACGAGATGCTCGGCCTGGTGGACGCGGTCCGGCCCAAGCTGGTGGCCGACGGGATGTTCCTGGTGGGCCTGGACATCGTGGGTGACAGGCTGATGGAGATCAACGTGTTCAGCCCGGGTGGGCTCAACATCTGCGGCGAGCTCTATGGAATCGACTTCTTCCCCAGGGTGATCAGGGAATTGGAGCGCAAGGTCAGCATGCACGACCACTACGGCGGGCAGTTGTCCAACGCGGCCCTGGCCACCCTCTGAGGCCCTCGGGTTCAGCCCTCCGGTGGGTCATGTGGGGAGCCGAGGGACCGGCGCAGCACTCGCTGCGCCGTCGGCATCACCCGGCCGACCACCGGGCCGGTGAGGAGGGCGGAGATGATCGTTCCCTCACGCAGGCCGCGCAGCTGGCCGAACAGGGCGAAGGAGAGCGCCCCATACTAGGCCCGCACAGCGGCCTTGGGTCAGGACAGTTCGATGGTCGTGAAGCTGTGGGCGGGGAGATCCAGGGTGAGGATGCCGTCGGTGATGGGCCCCACCTCGAACGGCTTGGGCACCACGGCTTCAGGGGCCTCGGGGGTGTTGTGGTCGGCGATGTTGGGGGCACTCAGGATGCGCCCGGACACATTGCCGACCTTGCGACCCCGCAGGTCCAGGCGCAGGGTGTGGGTGGCCTGGAGGTCCAGGTTGGACAGTGAGACCAGGGTGGAACCGTCATGGGTGCTGGCCGATGCGGAGACCATCGGGACCCGGCTGCCTGCCACCTCCCGCTCGGGCAGCGGGGTGCCGGTCCAAGCCACCTGCAACGACTGGGCGTCGTGGTGGGCCTTGTTCATCTCGAAGACATGGTAGGTGGGGGTCTTGACCAGGCGGTCGCCGTCGGTGAGCAGCATGGCCTGCAGGACGTTGACGGTCTGGGCGATGTTGGCCATCACCAGACGGTCGGCGTGTCGGTGGAACGAGTCGAAGTGGACCGAGGCCACCAGCGCGTCGCGCATGGTGTTCT
>CAZPSO010000172.1:0-5923 GCA_964588895.1 uncultured Tessaracoccus sp. | reverse complement strand
GGCCTCAAGCTCGAGCAGGTGGGCCTGGAGGTGCTCGGCCGCGCCCGTCGCGTCCTCGTCACCAAGGACAACACCACCATCGTCGACGGCGCCGGCGAGCACGCCGACGTCCAGGGCCGTGTGGCGCAGCTGCACGCAGAGATCGAGCGCACGGACTCCGACTGGGACCGCGAGAAGCTCCAGGAGCGCGTCGCGAAGCTGGCCGGAGGCGTGTGTGTGATCCAGGTGGGAGCTGCCACCGAGGTGGAGCTCAAGGAGAAGAAGCACCGCATCGAGGACGCTGTCTCCGCCACCCGCGCAGCCATCGAGGAGGGCATCGTCGCAGGCGGTGGATCTGCCCTGATCCATGCCGGCCGGGTGCTCGACGATGACCTGGGTCTCACCGGCGACGAGAAGGTGGGCGTGGGTATCGTCCGCAAGTCGCTGGCAGAGCCTCTGCGCTGGATCGCCGAAAACGGCGGCGAAGCCGGCTACGTCGTCACCTCCAAGGTGGCGGAAATGGAGCCCGGCCACGGTTACAACGCCCGCACCGGCGAGTACCAGAACCTCGTCCAGCACGGCGTCATCGACCCGGTCAAGGTGACCCGCTCGGCCTTGGCCAACGCGGCGTCCATCGCCTCCCTGTTGCTCACCACCGAGACCCTCGTGGTGAACAAGCCGGAGGAAGACGACGACTGAGTCAGTTCCGTACCCGAGCGCCCCGGAGCATTTCGCTCCGGGGCGCTTCGCGTCCTGCACCGCGAGCTCAATCATCATCATGCGGCCGGGATCGTCCTGCCGGGCGAGATGTGCCCGGAACCCGACGGGGCGGGAAGTAGCTCATGGGCGTGAGCGCCCCATCTCCCGCCACGAGTGTCTCCGCGCCCTTGATCCGGTCCGTGTTGTGGGCGGCCACCGCCCGCCAGCCGGTCTGTGGAAAGTTCTGCACCACGAAGGTGATGACTCCCGAACGGCCCCCCACGGGCGCGCCGTCCGGACCCACTTGGCCGGTCATCCGCCAGCGCGCGTGCACCACCGCGGCATGGCTGCCCAGCATGCGCACCTTGGTGTGCTCCAACACGTTCTGGGAGAGGCCGAACATGACGCGGAAACCCCGGGCATGCGCCCGGCGGATGGCTTCGACGTCCTCCCACCACAGGCCCACCACGTTGATGAAGTCGGCGTCGTGGGTGAACAGTTCCGCCACAGCGTCCGGATCACGGTCATTCCAGGCCTCCATGAACCCCCGGGCCACGTCCGCCGGTTCCCCCAGATGCATGCTGCCCCCTACCGACGCAGGAGCGCCCTGATCGCGGGGTGGCCGGCGATGTATCCGGCCACCAGTTCGGCTCCCAACGCCGGTGAGTCGACCAGAGGATGGAGGGCGAACCCCTCCCAGGCCTTGTCCCGGTTGCCGGTCAGCGCCGCCTCGGCGATGGCGCGTTCGGAAGCGCGCACCCGCGCCATCAGACCCAGCTGGGCCAGTGTCGGCTCGGCCACGTGGTGGGGGCGCACACCGTGATCGTCGACTGTGCAGGGCACCTCGATCACCATGTCCCCGGGTAGTGCGTCGAGCACCCTGGTCCCGTCGGCGTGGCGGTTGGCCACGTTCAGGATCATGCGCTCGGGTGACCCGCTGGCAACGGCGGTCATGAACCGCAGCGCCACCTCCTGGTAGCCGCCCCCGGCGACGTCCTCGGTGCGGCGCGGCTCGTCGCGTGACTCGGCCATGTAGGTGGCCTCACGGTGATGCAGGGCCGAGCGCCACGTGGTCAGGGGGGAGGCGCAGCACGTTGCCTCCTGGTAGAAGTCGGCCTGTTGAGCCAGCAGGAACTCTCCCCGAGTCTGCTGCGAGGAGTTGATTCGCGCGATGGCCGCCGCGGTGAACAGGTAGTAGTACAGGTACTCGTTGGGCAGCACCCCGGTGGCGCGGACCCAGTCGTGGCCCACCAGCCGGGCCTCCTCGATCTGGTCCAGCAGCCGGTCGTCGGCCAGGAGTTCGGGCAGCCGTTCCACCCCGTTCGCGGTGACGGAGCGCAGCCAGCCCAAGTGATTCACTCCGATGTAGTCGAAGTCGAAGTGCGCCAGGTCAAGCGCGCGCCCGACGCGGCGGACCAGCCCGATCGGGGTGTCGCAGATGCCCACCACCCGGTGGCCGAGCACCTGGCACATGGTCTCGGTGACGATGCCGGCGGGGTTGGTGAAGTTGATCACCCACGCGTACGGCACGCGGTCGGCCACGGCCTCGGCCACCCGAGTGGCCTCGGGGATGCTGCGCAGGGCGTAGGCCAGTCCACCGGCGCCCACGGTCTCCTGGCCCAACAGGCCCAGGTCCAGCGCCACCCGCTCGTCGATGGTGCGGCCCCGGGTGCCGCCCACGCGCATGGCGTTGAAGATGAAGTCGGAGCCCGTCACCGCGGCGCGCAAGTTCGTGGTGGCCCGCACGGCGGTGCGGGTCTGCAGGTGCTCCGCCAATTCCTTGCAGATCGTGTGCATCGTGTTGAGACGCCCGTTCTCGACGTCGTAGAGGACCACCTCGTCCACGTGGAGGCCGGTGATCGAGCGGGCCAGCGCCTCGAACACCTGCGGGGTCCGGAAACCCCCGCCACCTACGATGGTCAGCCTCATGAACCACCTTTCCGCGTCCTTCCAGCTAGCTTAGGAGGTACACGACGTCCACGAAGGAGAGTGCGTCATGTCGGTTCCCGCACCGGGCCAATCAGAGGGCTGCCGCCCCTGGGACCCGCTGGCCGCGTCAAGGGGCCCCGACGACCCGCCGCTTGACGTGATCATGTCGGGCACCGTGTTCTTCGACCTGATTTTCACGGGGCTGCCCAAGCAGCCGGGCCCGGGGGAGGAGGTCCACAGCGCCGGCATGGGATCGTGCCCCGGCGGGATCGCCAACCTGGCGACGGCGGCCGCGCGTCTCGGGCTTCGCACCGGTCTGGTGGCAGGGTTCGGCGACGACACCTACGCCGACTGGATGTGGGAGACGCTGGCCCGTCAGGAGGGGATCGACCTGGGCTCGTCCAGGCGTTTCGAGGGCTTCCATTCCGCCGTCACCGTCTCCATCTCGTCCAACGACGACCGGTCCATGATCACCCACGCCCATCAGTTGCCCGCATCGCTCGTCGATGCGATCCGCGGCGCCCCCCGTGCGAGGGCCGCCGTGGTGGACCTGGCGGGTGAGACCAGCTGGTGGCCCGATCTGGCGGCCACCGGAACCCGGATCTTCGCCGACGTCGGCTACGACGAGACCGGCCGCTGGGACGCGGCGGACCTGGCGCCGCTGCGAGATTGTCATGCCTTCGCGCCCAATTCGGTGGAGGCCATGAACTACACGCGCACCGACACCCCGGAACGCGCGGTGCGCGCCCTGGCCGAGCTCGTCCCGTTGGCCATCGTCACCGACGGCGCCCGGGGGAGCCACGCCATCGATCAGGACACGGGTGAGGAGGCGTTTTGTCCGTCCATCCCGGTGCGGGCCTCCGACCTGACTGGCGCTGGTGACGTGTTCGCCGCCGCCTCGATCCTGGGGGACCTGGCCGGGTGGCCATTGCAGCACCGGCTGCAGTTCGCCGCGCTGTGCGCCGGGCTCGCCGTGCAGGAGTTCGGAGGCTCGCTGGCCGCCCCGGGGTGGGGCGACATCGCTGACTGGTGGAACGCCGTCGTCCGCGCCGCGGACAGCGGCGATCTGCGGGCGCTGGGTCTGCGGCAAGGGTATGCATTCCTGGCCGAACTCATCCCGAGGCACCCGGTCCACGTGGTGCGACGGGCGCGGGCCACCTTCGCCCTGGCCTCCGATGCCGGCGCCACTTGACGACTTTGTGTCAAACTATTGACACAGACGCAAAGCGGCGCGACACTTGTGTCAATCATTCGACACAAGGAGATGCGCATGAACATTCTGGTCGCCGGGTTGCTGGCGCTTGTCGGAGGCTTGTTGGTGGGCTCCGTCTACTTCTACACCCGGCACCGGGAACGCGAGTTCGCTGCAGACCTGGGGCGGGTCCCGCGCCTGCGCGAGCTCCGGCGCACCACGGGCCTGGCCAGGGCCGCCGGCGGTGGCGCAGGGCTGGTGGTGGTTGTGGCCCTGGTCTGGCTCGACCACACGGGACGGCTCATGGCGGTGGCGCCTGCCGTGGCGGGCGTCGTGCTCCTGGTGGCGGTGATGATCGGACAGGCCCGGTCGCGTGACGCGGCGCGGGTCGCCGGGCGGGCGAGCCTGGAGCGAAGGGGGATCGCCCACTACCTGCCGCGTTGGCCCGCTGCGTTGGTCACGGCCGGCCTGGTCCTGTTGACGGCATTGCTGGGCTGGACCACCGTCCGCGCCGCCCCGAGCGAGTTCGGACGCATGAGCCGTTTCGCCTTCGAGTGCATTGTGGAGAGCGGCGCAGGGGTGGGCGTGGCCAGCTATCTGCGCGGCCCCTTCCCGGGCTCGTTCTACTCGGTCCCCGTGGCGATCGCGGTGGTGATCCTGGTGGGCCTGGCCGTCGTGGCGCTATGGAGTGTGACGATGCGTCCGCGCAACGGTTCGGACAAGGATCTGGTCCGGCTGGATGACGCCATGAGGCGCCAGGCGGCGGAAGGGATCGTGGGCGCCGTCGGACTGTCCGTCGGCATCACCCTGACCGCAGTGGCGGGACTGACGGCCATGGCGGTGGCACCCGCCCTCTGCCACGGCAATCCGATGCCGCCCTTCTCCGGCGTGGTGCTCAGTGCCATCGGCGTGGTGGTTGGCCCGATACTTGCGCTGTGGATGCTGGTCCACCTCCTCCGGCCCACCAGCGGACTGCGGCCATGAGCTTCGCCGTCCACCTCGACGCGGCCGACCCTACCCCCACGTTCGAGCAGGTCCGGCGCCAGATCGCCCACGGGATCATCTCGGGGGCGTTGCCCGGCGGGGAGCGCCTGCCCACGGTGCGCCAGCTGTCCGCCGACCTCGGTGTCGCGCCCGGAACCGTCATGCGGGCTTATCGTGAGCTGGAAACCGAAGACTTGATCACCAAACGCCGGGGCGGGGGCAGCGTGGTGCGCCCGGGCCGAGTGCTGGCCGAGGGTGACATCGTGGCCCTGGCCCGGGAGTTCGTCGCGCGGGCCAGGGCGACGGGCATTGCGGAGGCCGGCATCCGGGCGGCGGTGGAAACCGCCCTGGACGAACGGCCCCCGGGGTGAGGCGACCCGTGAACCCGGTTGGGGGCCCGGAATCGACCGCGTAGACTGGCCGGGGATTGCGCGGGTGTGATGAAGAAGGGGTGTGGCGCGGTGGAGGAACTGGTGAGTCAGGACGGGGAAAACCCCTTCGGTTTCCTGGGATTGACCTACGACGACGTGCTGCTGCTGCCCGGGGAGACCGACGTCATCCCCTCCGAGGTGGACACCGCCACCCGGTTCACCAAGGGTCTCAGCCTGCGACTCCCGCTGCTGAGTGCGGCCATGGACACCGTCACGGAGTCGCGCATGGCCATCGCCATGGCACGGCTGGGTGGCATGGGGGTGCTGCACCGCAACCTGTCCATCCAGGATCAGGCCTACCAGGTGGACCTGGTCAAGCGCACGCAGACCGGGCGGATCAGCAACCCCGTCACAATCGGACCCGACGCCACCCTCGAGGAACTGGACCAGCGCTGCGGCCAGTACCGCGTCTCGGGACTGCCCGTGGTGGACCAGGACAACCGCCTGCTGGGCATCTGCACCAACCGCGACCTGCGCTTCACGCCCGTGGCCGAGTGGGCCACCACCCTGGTGCGCGACGTGATGACCCCGCCCCCGCTGATCACGGCCCACGAAACCACCTCCCGGGAGGATGCCACCGCCCTGCTGCGCCAGCACAAGCGCGAACGCCTGCCGTTGATCAACGACGACGGCACGCTCACCGGCCTGATCACCGTCAAGGACTTCGTCAAGACCGAGCAGTTCCCCAACGCCTCCAAGGATGACCAGC
>CAZPSO010000171.1:0-5931 GCA_964588895.1 uncultured Tessaracoccus sp. | reverse complement strand
CGACGAGTTCCACGGATTCCCCGCGGGCCTCCTGCGAACGCCGGATGGCATCGGGGTCAGTACGCAACAGCTTGGGATCGATCATGGGGCCAACTGTAGTCAGGTATCAGCCCTCGGGTCAGGCCCATTCGACGGGATGGCCGGCGAACCGGCCGAACCGTGCCACTGCCTCGTCCACCGCCCCATCCTACGGTTGTCCGCGTCGTGGCGCCGGTTCTATAGACTTCGCCCATGTCCTACTGGCGCCGCACGCGGTTCACCTGGGCGGCCACCGTACTGGTCGCCATCCTCTTCGTCGCGTGGACGGTCATGGTCACCTCCGGCGCCGATCCCACCGACGGATGGTGGAGCAGGCCCACCCCGGGCACCGAGACTTATCCCGGGCAGATCGCCTCGACGCTCACACTGGTCATGTCACCGCCGGTGATCATGGCGCTGTTGCTCATCGCGGCCTGGTGGGCCAAGGACCGCCGCCTGCACGCCATCGCCGGTGGCATCGTGCTGAGCATCGTGCTGACCTGGTCGTCGGTGATCGTGGTCAAGTACGTGGTGGACCGGCCTCGTCCGGACACGGAGTGGGATTTCCTGGTGACGTACTCAGGCCCCTCGTATCCCTCCGAGCACGCCGCAGTCGTGACGGCCGCAGCCATTCTGATGGTGGCCCTGACCACCACCACGCGCCACAGCCTGGCGACGGTGCTGGTCTGGCGCGCGGCTGGTGTGGTGGCCGTCGTGGCGGTGGGCTTCGTCATGGTGTTCCTGCACGCGCACCACCTCGGGGACGTGATCGGTGGCGTCCTGCTTGGCGGGCTGGCCACGTCGCTGTCCATGCTGATCTGCGACATCCACATCCTCTCCGGCGTGCCCGACGAGGACACGAAGGGGCGGGCCGCCATCGTCTACAACCCCAGCAAGATCCCCGACCCCACCACGTTCATGCGGCTGGTGGACAACGCGGCCAAGGAGTACGGCTGGGAGGGTCCCATCTGGCTCGCCACCACGCCGGGGGACCCCGGACACAGCATGGCCCGGGCCGCCCGAGAGGCTGAGGCGGACCTGGTGATGATCGCCGGCGGGGACGGGACGGTGCGCGTCGTCCTGGGTGAACTTGCCTACAGCGGGATCCGCGTCGCCATCGTCCCCGCGGGAACTGGCAACCTGTTGGCCCGCAACCTCGACATTCCCCTCGACTACGCCCGCGCGCTGGAGCTGCTGGGGGGAGACGCAATGGCCCAGAAACTGGACCTGTTGCGCTTCACCTCGCCCGAGGCGGACGCTCCCCCGGAGTACAGTGCCGTGATGGCCGGCGTCGGCGCCGACGCCGCCATCTTCCACGACACCAACGAGAACCTGAAGCGCCAGATCGGTTCGCTGGCCTACATCACCGCGGGCCTGAACAACATCCGCGCGGTACCCATGAAGGGCTCCCTGCAGCTGGACGACGGTGAAGCCCAGGAGATCGAAGCATCGCTCGTCAGCATCGGCAACGTCAGCGACCTGACCGGCGGCATCACCTTCATCCCGGACGCCTCCTCCAGCGACGGCCAACTCGACGTCCTGGTGGCAAGCCCACGCAACGCGGCCGAAATCACCCAGATGGTGGGTGCGGTACTCACCGATCCTCGCAACGTGCCCCACTTGACGCACGACACAGCCCGGAAGGTGACCCTGAGGCTTGCCGAGCCCAGCCTGTTCCAGATCGACGGCGACGTGATCGGAGAGGTCACGGAACTCCACGGCGAAGTGCTGGAGCACGCCGTCGAGGTGCTCGTCCCCAAGCGGTGAGCGCTACTCGTCCAGGTAGTGGGCGTCGTGGACCAGGATGGCCACCTGCGTCCGGTTGGTGCATCCCAGCTTGCCCAGCACCCGCGTGAGGGTCGCCTTGACCGTGGCGAGGCTCTGGTAGAGCTTGGCCGCGATCTCGGCGTTCGACAGCCCCCGGCCCACCTCGATGGCCACCTCCAGTTCCCGGGCGCTGAGTTCCTCCAGTGCAGCGCGGGCCTGTTGACGGCGCGCATCCCCGGGGCTCGCGGTGGCCGCGTCGATGACGGCACCGATCACCCCGGGAGAAAGCGACCGCCCGCCGTCGGCGGCCTGCCGGATGGCCGCCACCATCTGCTCGGGTGGGGTGTCCTTGAGCAGGAAGCTGTGGGCCCCGGCACGCAGGGCCTCCATCACCAGGTCGTCGCTGTGAAAGGTGGTGAGCACCACCACCTTGGGTGGGTCCGGAAGTTCAAGGACGCGACGCGTGGCCGTGATGCCGTCGGTCCCCGGCATCCGGATGTCCATCAGCACCAAGTCGGGCCGGTGCTGCTGCACGAGGGCCACGGCCTCGGCGCCGTCCGCGCCCTCGGCCACCACCTCGAACCCGGATGACGCGCCGCCCAGCATCATGCCCAGGCCGGCCCGCACCAATGCGTCGTCGTCAACCACCACCAGGCGGATCCGCTGCTTCATGGGAGCCACGATAAGGCCTGGAACGCCGCAGAGGACGCTCCCCCACCCCTCATGATCACGGATCGGTAACAGTTCGGGTCGTGCCCTTTACGGGGCCACCGGCCCGGGCCTAGCCTCAGCGCCAATACCTGAATCACCTTTCAGGTTCCAGAGATGGAAGGACCCACCCATGCGGATGCCAAAGTCCGTGCTGGCGCTCATCGCGGTAGCAACACTCCTGCTGGGCGCCTGCAGCCCCGATAACGGCAGCGACACCCCCGACGACGGTGCCACCGGTGACCCCACGGTCGAGGAGACCGCAGGGCCGGAGGACACCGAAACCACCGACGAGACAGACGAGAACGGAGCCGACGAAGGCGACGGCACCCCTGTCCCGGTGTCCATCATCTACAGCGAGACCGGGCCACTGGCCGCCTACGGCGCAGCGTTCCGCTCCGGCTTCGACGCCGGGCTCGACTATGCCACCGACGGCACCGGCGAGGTGGACGGCCGGGCTCTGGAGATCACCTTCACCGACGACGCCGGCGACACCGATCGCGCCGTCAACGCAGCCCGTGATGCCATCGGCAACGGCACCAAGATCATCGGCGGCACCGTCGTCTCCGGCGTTGCCCTCTCCCTGGCCGAGCAGGCCGCCCAGAACCAGGTGCTCTACATCAGCGGCCCCGCCGCCGCCGATGCCATCACCGGGATCAACGAGTACACGTTCCGCTCCGGCCGTCAGTCCATCCAGGACGTGACCGCCGCCACCTCCTTCGTGGAGTCCGGCCAGCAGGTTCTGGTCTTCGCCCAGAACAACGCGTTCGGGCAGGGCAACGTGGCAGCAGTGCAGGCCGTCTTCGGTGCCGCCGGCGCGGAGGTCAGCGAACTGTTGGTCCCCGAGGACGCCACCGAATTCACTCCGTTCGCCGCCCAGATCGTCGACGCAGCCCCGGACATGGTGTTCGTGGCCTGGGCGGGTGCCAACTCCGGCGCCATGTGGCAGGGACTTTCCCAGCAGGGTGTGTTCGACGCCACCACCGTCGTGACGGGCCTGGGTGACATCGCCACCTACAACGCCTACGGCGAGGCCTCGGGCCAGATCGACTTCCTCAACCACTACTTCGAGGGAGCCTCCGGCACCGAGGTGGAACAAGCCATGATCGAGCGGGTCAACGCGGCAGGCGCCGAGGTGGACCTGTTCACCCCGGACGGCTTCGTCATGGCACAGATGATCGTGCAGGCGGTTTCCGAGGGCGGCGACGACGTCGACGCCATGATCGCTGCGCTGGAGGGCTGGGAGTTCGAGGCCCCCAAGGGCACCCAGACCATCCGCGCCAGCGACCACGCCATGATCCAGCCGATGTTCCAGGCCCGTCTGGTGGGCGAGGGCGACAACTGGGTCCCTGAGCTGCTCGACACCGTGCCGGCCGAAGAGGCTGCCCCGGCGGAAGCTGAGTAAGTGACCGACTCAACAGCGAGTGCCGGGGTCCAGCAGGACCCCGGCACCACCCCCGCCATCGAAGTCCGCGACCTCTCCTGGCAGGTGGGCGGCGCCAAGATCGTGCGCAGCATCAACCTGTCGGTGGCCCAGGGCGAGATCGTCGGCGTGATCGGCCCCAACGGGGCAGGCAAGACGTCGCTGTTCAACCTGATCTCCGGCATCAACCCGGTCACCTCCGGCACCGTCATGCTGAGTGGCCGGGACGTGACCACGATGCCCATCGCCAAGCGCTCCCGCATGGGTCTGGGCCGCACGTTCCAGACATCCAGCCTCTTCCCCAACCTCACCATCCTCGAGAACGTGCGCCTGGCAGCGCAACAGCACCTCGGCGGCAACCTGTCACTGTGGCGCTTCCCGCACCGCGGTGACCAGGCGTCGGAGAACGCCCGCGAGCACCTGGCGACGGTGCGCCTGTCCGGCCACCGCCGCCTGGCCGGGTCGCTGTCCCATGGCGACAAGCGCAAGCTGGAGATCGCCGTCCTGCTGGCCCAGCACCCCGCCGTCATCCTGCTCGACGAACCCATGGCCGGGGTTTCCAGCCACGACGTGCCCGACCTCACCGAGGTCATCCGCGGCCTCCACGCCACCGGTGCCTCGGTGATGCTCGTCGAGCACCACCTCGAGGTGGTCCTGGGACTGGTGGACCGCGTCGCCGTCATGCACCACGGAGAACTCATCGCCATTGACACCCCTGAAGGGATCATGAAGAACCAAGCAGTACAGTCCGCCTATCTGGGGGACATCGCGTCATGAACCACGTCTTGAGCGTGTCCGGGCTCTCGGGCCGCATCGGCGGGCAGCAGGTGGTCGAAGACGTCAGCTTCGACGTTCCCGCCACCGGCGTCACCGCGGTGCTGGGCCGAAACGGTGTGGGCAAGACCTCCACCATCAAGTCCATCCTGGGCCTGATCCAGCGCAGCGGCGTGGTCACCCTGGACGGGGAGCGCATCGACCACCTCCCCACCCACCGCATCGTGCAGATGGGCGTGGGCTACGTGCCCGAGGACCGCGAGGTCTTCGCCAGCCTCACGGTCACGGAGAACCTCTCGCTGGCCATCCGGCAGAAGAACCCACGCCTGGACTTCGTCCACGACTTGTTCCCCGAGGTGCTGGTGGAACGGGCATACCAGCGCGCCGGCACCCTCTCGGGTGGGCAGCAGCAGATGCTGTCGCTGGCCCGCGCGCTGGTCAACGACAACCGGCTCCTGCTGGTGGACGAACCCACCAAGGGCCTGGCCCCCAAAATCGTCGAGGAGGTGGCCGACGTGCTGGACGAGGCCGCCCTGACGGTCCCGATCGTCCTGGTGGAGCAGAACCTGAAGGTCATCGACCTGCTCGCCGAACGCGTCGTGGTCATCGACGCCGGCCGCGTGGTCCATGCCGGCGACGCCCGGGAACTGCTCGACGACCCGGAGCGGATCCAGCAACTGCTCGGCGTCCACGGGGAGACCGCCGCATGAGCACCATCATCCTGCTGCTGGTCACCGGGCTCGGACTCGGTGCGCTCTACTTCCTGGTGGCCTCTGGCCTGTCCCTGATCTACGGCCTCATGGGCGTGTTGAACTTCGCCCATGGCTCCTTCCTCACACTGGCCGCCTTCATCGGCTGGGAGGTGGGGCGAAGGATCGGCATGAACACCGTTCCGGGTTTCGTCGTCTCCATCCTGGTGGCCGCTGTGGTGGGTGCCGTGTTCGCTGCCCTGACCGAGTTCTTCCTGGTCCGGCCCCTCTACGAACGCCACATCGAACAGGTGCTGGTCACCGTCGGCCTTTCACTGGCCAGCGTGGCCCTGTTCGAGGGCATCTGGGGTCCCGATCCCATCTACTACAACCGGCTCCCCTGGCTGGGGCGCACCACCGACATCCTGGGCGCCAGCATCCCCAATGACCGGTTCGTGGCCATCGCGGTCGCAGTCCTGGTGCTGATCGGCCTGCTGCTGTTCCTCAACAAGACCCGCTACGGCCTGATCATCCGCGCGGGCGTCGAGAACC
>CAZPSO010000170.1:0-5959 GCA_964588895.1 uncultured Tessaracoccus sp. | reverse complement strand
GCTGGACGTCTTCGGTGGCAACACCTGCCACGTCGTTGACGATCTCAGCCAGGTCGTTGCGGATCTCTTCAGTGCTTGCCATGTGGGGCTCCTTCGTGTGGGGGTCAGGGCAGAACGACGGTCTGGCCCGCGAAGACCAGCCCGGCGCCGAAGCCGAGGATGAGTGCGGTCTGGCCGCTGGTAGCCTGCCCTGATTCGAGCAGGGCTTCCATTGCCAGCGGCACGGAGGCCGCCGACGAATTGCCCATGCCGATGATGTCGCGCGAGACGACAACATCTTCTGGGAGTTTCAGGTGGCGCAGCATCGAATCGGTGATCCGGTTGTTGGCCTGGTGGGGGATGAAGACGTCGAGCTGTTCAGGTTCGAGGCCCGCCGCTGCGAGGATCTCGCGCGCCTTGTCCGTGATGAACGTGGTGGCCCAGCGGAAGACGGCACGGCCCTCCATCCTCAGGAAGGGACCAGTGTCCCCGACGCCGCGCCAGTCGTCGATCTCGATGACGTCATGCTGTGTGGGGTCCGAACCCCACACGGTGGGACCGATGCGGGGGACGTCGCTGGGCCCGATCACGGCGGCACCTGCGCCGTCGCCGAACAGGAATGCGGTGGAGCGGTCGTTGATGTCGATGTAGTGGGAGAGCACCTCGACGCCCACCACCAGCACATGCCCGGCGCTGCCGGTGCGCACCATGCCGTCAGCCACCCCCACCCCGTAGGAGAACCCGGCGCACGCGGCGGAGATGTCGAAGGCCGCGGGGGTACCGAGGCCAAGCTCCTTGGCCAGGACGGCGGCCATCGATGGCGTCTGCATGTAGTGCGAGACGGTGGAGACGATGATCGCATCGATGTCCGCGGCGTCCAGTCCGGAGCGCTGGATGGCCTTGGTGGCCGCCTCAGTGGCGAGGCTCAACGCACTCTCACCCTCGGCCACCCAGCGTCGCTCGGTGATTCCGGTGCGCTGCTGGATCCACTCCGGGGTGGAGTCGATCATCGTGCACATTTCCTCGTTGGTCACCACGCGGCTGCCGCGCGCTCCTCCCACGGACATGATCCGGGTGTGGGGGGCGCCAGTGGATGGGGTGATGGTCACGGTTGTCTCGTCCTTCTCAGGCATGGGTGGAGACGAACGCGCGCGCGTCGTCCAGGTCGTTCGGTGTGTTGAGGTTGAACAATTCCACACCGCGCAGGTTTCTCCTGGCGATGCCGGTCAGGGTGCCAGCCGGGGTCAGTTCCAGAAGGCCGGTCACACCCAGGTCGGCCATGGTCTCCATGCAGATGTCCCACCTCACGGGATTGGCCACCTGGAGGACGAGGCGCTCGAGGAAGTCTGCGCCGTCGAGCACCACGAGGCCGTCGGCGTTGCTGATCAGGCTGGCGCTCGGGTCGGAGGTCTGCACGGAGTGTGCAATCGTGCGGAGGTGCTCGACAGCGGGCTCCATGTGGACGGTGTGAAAGGCGCCGGCCACGCTCAGCGGCACCAGGCGGGCCCGATGGGGAGGATTCGCGGCGAGCGCGGCCAGCTGCTCGACAGTGCCCGCAGCGACGATCTGCCCGCGCCCGTTGTTGTTGGCGGGAGTCAGGCCGTGGGCGGCGATGGCTGCCAGGACGTCGTCGGGATCGCCGCCGATGACGGCGGTCATGGACGTGGCGCGGGCCGCTGAGGCCTCGGCCATGGCCTTGCCGCGTTCGCGCACCAGGACCATGGCGTCCTCCTCCGAGAAGGCGCCCGCCATGGCAGCTGCGGCCACCTCTCCCACGGAGTGCCCCGCCACCACCCCGGGTGCCTTCAGGCGTCCGGAGTACAGAGCCCGCCATGTCAGCAGCGCGGACGCCACCAGGAGTGGCTGCGCGATGCGCGTGTCCCGAATGGTCTCGTCGTCAGCCTCGGTCCCAAAATGGACCAGGTCCAGTTCAGCCAACTCCGAGAGTTTCTCCAGCTCATCCCTGCTCGCGGGGTCCTCGAGCCAACCGGTGAGGAAACCGGACTTCTGGGCGCCCTGGCCGGGCGCAACGATGGCAAGCACGATATCCACTATCTCCCATGAAGTGCCGCGATGCCGTTTACGGGCGCACCAGATTACAGTCTTGGCATTTGTGGGGTTCCCACAAAGAGCTCAGCGGGCGGGCCACGATCTAGCGCTGAAGCCTGCCCAGTGTGACGGCCATGCGCAGTACATAGGCCTCGCGGGCATCGGCGGGGTTGTATCCGGTGATGTCCTGGATGCGTTTGATGCGGTACCGCACGGTGTTGGGATGGATGAACAGGGCCCGGGCGGTGCCCTCGATCGACGAGCCCGAATCCAGGAATCCGACGCAGGTCTCCAGCAGCTCCTTGGAGGTGCTCAGGGCGTCGTAGACGGTGGTGGCCAGTGTGCGCCGGGCGTGCCCGTCGCCCGAGAGCGCCCGCTCCGGGAGCAGGTCGTCGGAGAGCATGGTGCGGGGTCCCTCCGGCCATGCGACGGCGGCTCGGAATCCGGAGGCCGCGGAGCGTGCCGACTCGTGGGCCTCCGCCAGACTTGGGACGACGGGCCCCACCACCACCGGGCCGTCGGCGAAGTGGGGCTCGAGCTGGGTGACCAACGCGCAGGTGGCTGCCGGGTCGGTGACGGCGCTGCCCCCCACGACGCACACCAGCCGGTTGCCCTGGGGGGCGGCCAGCATGTCAAGACCCAGCTTGGAGGCGGCCCGCCGCAGCGTTTCGATCTGGAAGTCACGGGGCGCCCCCGCGATGACCACGGCTACTCGTGAGTCGGTGTGCCAGCCAAGCGTGGAGGCCCGTGAGATCACAGCCTCGTCGGTCTCGGCCCGCACCACCGCATCCACCACCGTGGCCTCGATGCGGGAATCCCAGGCCCCACGCGCCTCGGCGGCTTTCGCGTAGATGGCCGCGGCAGCGAATGCGATCTCGCGGGAGTAGTGAACGATTCCCAGCTGCAGGGGCGCCCGGTCGGATCGGGGGAGCAACAGGTGTATCTGTTCCTCCACCACCTCGGTGGTGGTGCGCACCAGGTCCACGGTCTGCCGCAGTGAGATGCGGCCCGCCATGGCCCTGGGGGCGGCCTCGAAGACGCTGTTGGCGGAGAACTCCTCACCGGCCAACCAGGTGACGAAACCGTCGATGCCGCTGCGCGCCAGCAGGGTGATCCAACTCCTGGAATCGGGGTCCAGCTCCGTGAACCACGGGTGCTTGGCCTCGAGCGTGGCAAGGGTGGCGGTGTTCATGGCGCCGAGGGAGCCGCGCAGCCGCCGCAGGATGCCGGCGCGGGTGCGCGCGGAACCCACCTGGGCAGGAAGCGTGCCGGGCCGCGGCTCATCGGAGGACATGGATTGAAAGACTACCCCTGACACCGTGGAATGATGGCTCCATGCCCGCAGACGTGAACGACCTCATGGCGATGCTGGAGCTGACCCGGGTCTCCGAGTGGGAGTTCCGTGGTCCTCAGCCCGACACGCTGTTCCAGCGACTGTTCGGCGGCCACGTACTGGCCCAGACGTTGATGGCGGCGATGCAGACCATCCCCGATGACCGGACAGTGCACTCGCTGCACGCCTATTTCCTGCGCCCCGGATCTCCCGAGTTCCCGATCAGCTTCAAGGTGGACGCGCTCCGCGACGGGCGTTCCTTCAGTGCGAGACGGGTGGGCGCGTTCCAGGAGGGAGAGCAGATTTTTGCGTTGAGTGCCTCCTTCCACCGGCCTGAGCCAGGGCTGGAACACTCCGCCATGCTGCCGGAGGAGGTCACACCGCCCGAGCAGGCGCCCTCGATGCGCGAGGTCCTGGAACGTCGATTCGGGCGTCGGATCCGCACGCTGTCCGAATGGGACGCACTGGACGTGCGACTGGCTGCAGGGGCACGCCCGAGTTCGCAGGGTGGCACGATGGCGGCCTGGGTCCGCACCCATGACCGGTTGCCCGACGACCCCCACATCCACGCTGCCGTCCTGGCGTACCTGTCGGACATCACGCTGCTGAGCGTGGCCACGGTGCAGCACGAGATGGAGTTTCTCTCACCCAACATGCAGGCGGCCTCCATCGACCATGCAATGTGGTTCCACCGGCCGGTCCGCGTTGACGAGTGGTTGCTCTATGACATGATCTCGCCGTCGACGTCGGGGGCGCGGGGGTTCTGCACCGGCCGCCTGTTCCAGGGTGGGGAGGCAGTGGCCTCCTGCGCCCAGGAGGGATTGATCCGCATTGTGGAGCCACGGCCCCGGGAACCAAAGAATGGTTCCGCGGCGGGGGGACACCGCGGAACCATTCGGACTTGAGGGATCAGGCAGCTGCCACTGATCCGGCCTCACGCAACTTGGTCAGGGCCAGACGTTCGATCTGGCGTACGCGCTCGGCCGTGATGCCCCAGTGCGCGCCGATGTCGGCCAGCTTGGCCTGCCTGCCGTCGAGGAGACCGTAGCGACGTCGCACGACGTCGGCGGAGCGATCGTCCAGACCATCGAGCATGCCGTCCAGGCGGGCGCGATCCTCCGCATCCAGCACCATCTCGTCCGGACCGGGAGCGGTCTCGCGGGCGATCAGGTCACCGAGCGCGGTGTCGCCGTCGGCCTCGACAGGGGCGTCGAGCGAGACGTGCTCGCGGGAGTAGCGGATCAGGTCGAGGATGCGCTCCTCGGTCAGTTCAAGCTCCTCGGCGATCTCGCTCACATCGGGATCGCGACCCAGTTGCCGCTCGAGGTTGCGACGCACGGCCGCCACCTGGTTGACCTGTTCGGCCACATGGACCGGCAGCCGCACGATGCGCCCCTGCTGGGCGATTCCGCGCGAGATGGCCTGCCGCACCCACCACGTGGCGTAGGTGGAGAACTTGAAGCCCTTGGCGTAGTCGAACTTCTCCACCGCGCGGATCAGACCCGTGTTGCCTTCCTGCACCAGGTCCAACAGCGGCATCTGTGCACGACCGTACTTGCGGGCCACCGACACCACCAGGCGCAGGTTGGCGCGCACGAAGCGCTGCATGGCGGCCTCTCCGGCGGCGGAGACCTGCTCGAGTTCCTCGTTGCTGGCCTTGATGCTGGTCTTCTCTTCACCGCTCAAAATCCTGGAGGCGAACAGCCCGGCCTCGATCAGCCGGGCCAGCTGGACTTCTTCCTCGGCGCTCAGCAGGGCGGTTTGGGCAATGGCCTCGAGGTACAAGCCGACGGAGTCCTTTCCGTCGATGCCCTCGTGGGTTCGAAATCGAGTCATGGTTGGTACCTTTCTCGCGGCTACACGAACTACAACGGACGAGCACACTGCGGAGTTCCACGACAGTCCCAGGAAATTGCCGCAAGGTTTTCCCTGACGTTTGAGTCTGGGTGTTTGGCGTGGAAGACTGGAAGCGACGTCCCTTGACGAAGACGGGACGTCTCGCGCGCAAAAACAGGCACGAGAGGAACGATGTGACTTCGAGCACCAGCGCCGGCAAGACTACGCGTCCACGCACTACACAGACCGCCAAGGGCCCAGCCTCCAAGGCTGACCCCGCCGCCGAGGCCGTGGAGACGAGCAAGCCGGCTGCCCGGACCCGGACCAGGAAGGCGACGCCCACCCGCAAGCCGGCGGCCGCCACGACCGCTGCCGCGGCGCCCAAGAAGGCAGCCACCACCCGCAAGCCGGCAGCCGCCAAGACCACCACCTCGCGGGCCAAGGCGGGCCCCAAGGGTGAGCCCACCATCGCCGCGGTCTCCACGGGTGAGCTCGAGGGCGTCGAGCTCAAGGTGGACGGCGACGACGTCGTCCTGACCGTGGGAGGCAAGAAGCGTTCGCTCGACGACGTGGACGATTCGCAGTTCGACCAGGCGAAGGAAGCCCCCCTCGAGAAGGAACTGGTGGAGGAGGAGGGCTTCGCCCTCTCGGACTCCGACGACGCAGACGAGCCGGAGCAGCAGGTGGTGTCCGCCGGCGCCACCGCGGACCCGGTCAAGGACTACCTGAAGCAGATCGGCAAGGTCGCGCTGCTGAACGCCG
>CAZPSO010000169.1:0-6038 GCA_964588895.1 uncultured Tessaracoccus sp. | reverse complement strand
TCGTAGGCGCCGCGCGGGGACTTCACCGTGATGGTCACGACTTCCTCCTGGAGGCCGCTAGCTCCTCCGCGATCGCACGCGGCGCGCGGTCGTCCGATTCCACCCGGGTGGTGGCCACGGCCTCGTAGAAGGGGGTGCGCTCGCGCATGAGTTCCACGAGCCGTCCGCGCACGTTGCCCAGCAGCAGGGGGCGCACCGTGTTCATCCCGGCCCTGCGCGCCGCACGCGCGAGCGTGACGTGGAGCCAGATGACGTCATGGCCGTGCAGGGCGTCGCGGACGGCCCGGTTCGTAACGGCTCCCCCACCGAGCGCCACCACGGCATCGGTCTCCAACAGTTCCAGTGTGGCTGATTCCTCCAGGGCCCGGAAGTGCTCCTCCCCGTCCTCGGCGAAAATATGGCGGATGGATTTGCCCACCACCTCCTCGATGCGTTCGTCCACGTCGATGAAGTCCTTGCCGAGGAGGTGGGCGAGTTCCCGGCCCACGGAGGTCTTCCCGGCGCCCGGGGCGCCGATGATCGCGATGCTCACAGCAGATCCCGTTCCCGCAGCCGGGCGAGGTAGGCATCCCGGTTGCGTCGCGTCTCGGCCACCGAGTCGCCGCCGAACTTCTCGAGTGCCGCCTCGGCCAGGACCAGCGCCACCATGGCCTCCGCCACCACCCCCGCAGCGGGCACGGCGCACACGTCGCTGCGCTGGTGGTGTGCATGGGACGGCTCGCCCGAGGCGACGTCAATGGTGCGCAGGGCCCGGGGCATGGTGGCGATGGGCTTCATGGCGGCCCTCACCCTCAGCACCTCGCCGGTTGACATGCCGCCCTCGGTACCGCCGGCATGGTGGGTCAGCCTCCGGATGCCGTGGTCACCCGGGGCGATCTCGTCGTGGGCCAGCGAACCCCGTCGGCGGGCTAGGTCGAAGCCGTCGCCCATTTCCACGCCCTTGATCGCCTGGATGCCCATGAGGGCCCCGGCGAGACGGCTGTCGAGCTTGCGGTCGCCCTGGATGTGGGAGCCCACCCCCGGGGGCAGCCCCCAGGCGAGTACCTCCACCACCCCACCCATGGTGTCGCCTTCCTTGCGGCAGGTCTCCACCTCCTGGAGCATGAGCTCGGCGGCCTGCGGGTCGAAGCAGCGCACGGGATCGGCGTCGATGCCGGGCAGATCCCCGATCCGGGGAAGCTCGTCGCGCCGGGCCCGGATCGGTCCCAGCTCAACGACGTGGCTCAGGACGTCCACGTCGAGCGCCTGCTTCAGAAAAGCCTTGGCGATGGTGCCCAGTGCCACGCGCGAGGCCGTCTCCCGGGCGGAGGCGCGTTCCAGGAGGGGCCGGGCCTCGTCGAAGTCATACTTCTGCATGCCCGCCAGATCGGCGTGTCCCGGGCGGGGGCGGGTGAGTGGTGCGTTGCGTGCCAGTGACTCCAGGACGTCGGAATCCACCTGTCCGGGAGCCATCACCTGCTCCCACTTGGGCCACTCGGTGTTGCCGATCATGATGGCGATCGGGGAACCCAGCGTCTCGCCGTGGCGGAAACCCCCGACGAGAGTGAGTTCGTCGGCCTCGAACTTCATCCGGGCGCCCCGGCCTGCGCCCAGGCGGCGACGGGCCAGTTCGGCCCCGATCTCGTCGGCCCCCACCCTCACGTGGGCAGGGATGCCCTCCATGGTCGCGATCAGTGCCTGTCCGTGGGATTCACCAGCCGTGAGGTATCGAAGCATGGGGCCATTGTTCCACTACTGCGTGACGGGCGGCTGGCCCTGTCTGCGGGCGAGCTCGTCCGCGGCGGCGTCGTAGGCCTGGTCGAACGTGATGGACGCCCCGGTCAGCAGGTGGAACTGGTCCACCGCCTGCCCCGCCAGCAGGTCCAGCCCGGTCAGCAGGACATGGTCGGACGTGGCGGCCTGGCCCAGCGGCGTGGGCCACGGGTCGTAGACGGCGTCGAAGAGAGCGCGTGCGCCGGCAGCCCAGCGTGCGGCATGCCCTGCGGTGGCGGGGGCCGGGATGGTGGAGGCCACCAGGTCCACGTCGCCGGGGTCGAACTCCAGCGGCTGGACGCGGGTGTCCATGCCCAGTGCGCGGCCCAGCTCCTGGGCCACGGTGGCACGTTCGGGGATCCGGGCCAGCAGTGTGACCCGGCTCGTCTCCAGCCCCGCCAGCGCCACCAGCAGGGAGCGGGCCGTGGCACCGTTGCCCACCACCACTGCGGTGCGGATCGCCTCACCGCTGCGGCGGCGCCAGGCGCGGACAAAGCCGGGGACGTCGGTGTTGTGCACCATGGGGACATCGCCGGTGACCAGGGTGTTGCCGGCCCGGACCAGCTTGGTGACGTGGTCGGGTTCCCCTGCCTCCAGCAGCGCCTCCTTGTGGGGTGCGGTGACGCTCAAGCCGGCCCAGCCGGCATCGCGCGTGATGCCGGCGAGGAAGTCCTGCAACCCTTCAGGCGGCACGGTGATGGCCTCGTAGCGCCACTCCAGTGCGTTGATTTCATATCCGGCCTTGTGGATGGCCGGTGAGAGGGAATGGTGGGCGGGATGGCCGATGACTGCGCAGCGCAGGGCTCAGCACCTGCCCGTGTTGGCCTGGCACCAGGCTTGGAACTCGGCGACGTTGACCTCGTGCTCGGCCAGCGTGGCCGCGAACTTCGTCTCACCCGTGTCCAGGTTCACGGTCACGAAGAACATCGCGTCCGAATCGGCGGGCGCCACGGCGGCCTCGATGGCGGCCCGGCCCGGGTTGCTGATGGGCCCCGGCGGCAGTCCCGCGTAGCGGTAGGTGTTGTACGGCGAGTCCGCGTCGCGCTCTTCCTCAGTGGTGGTGACGGTGTCGAACCGGCCGACCGCGTAGTGGACGGTGGAGTCCATCTGGAGGCGCATGCCGTCGGCAAGCCGGTTGTGGATGACCGCCGAGACCAACGGCCGGTAATCCGCCTGGCCCACCTCGCGTTCGATGATGGAGGCAATGGTGAGGAGTTCGAGGGGTTCGTACCCCATCTCGCCGGCCCTGGCCTCCAACTCCACGGCCTCGGCCACGGCCCTGAACTGGTTCAGCTGGCTGCGCAGGATGTTCAACGGGGCGATGGGTTCGGCCACCTGGTACGTGTCGGGGAACATGATGCCCTCGAGCTTGCCGCCGGCGTAGTCGGGCAGCTCCAACTGACCCGAGGTGGCGACCGCCCGGATGTCCTCCGCGTCGAGATCCAGTTGTTCGGCCATGGAGGCCCACTGCTGGTAGATGGTCAGTCCCTCGACGATGCGCACCGTGATGACCTCACGATTGGCGGGATCGAGCAACATCTCGATCGCGAGTCGGGAAGGGATCTGGGTCTTCATGTTGTAGCGCCCCGGCTGGATCGAGCCCGCCTGCGGATGCTGGCTGGCCAGATCGCGAAAATGGCTGCGCGACATGACCACGTCGGCGTTGACCAGGATGTCGCCGATCTGGGCCAGACCAGCACCCTGCGGGATCACCACCTGGGTATCGTCCACGCCTTCGCCCTCGTAGTCGTCGACGGCCGTGAAGTCTGCCCAGAACTGGTTTGCCTGGGTATAGACGAACCAACCGCCGCCCACCAACACGCCGAGCGAGACCAGCACGGCGACCGCGCTGCGTACCCGATACCCCACCGAGCGCCAGTCGAAACCCTCGTTCTCCGAAAACGTCGGACTCACTCTTCCTCCAAGTTCAGGCTCTGGCCGGCAAGGCCGCCGGTGGCACGCTCCTGGTCGAGCGCCTGCTGCAGGATCTCCACCGCAGCCGCCTGGTCGATGACCCCGCGTGCCTGCTTCTGGCTGCGTCCCGCAGCGCCCAGACTACGGGAAGCGCTTGCTGTCGACATCCTCTCGTCGACGAATCTCAGCCTTTCGGCCCCGATCCGCCCCGCGAGCAGGCGCGTGCGGTCCAGCACCCAATCCACGGCGTGGCTCCTGCGGCCATCGAGCGTCAGGGGCAATCCGACGTAGACCACGTCGGGCTCGTACTCCTCCACCAGCGCCACCAACCGATCCAATGCCTCCTTGCCGGCCGGGACGGTCTCCACGGGAAAGGCGAACGTGGTGCCTGACCGGGCCGCTGCCACGCCGATGCGGGCCTTGCCCCAGTCGATGGCCAGCCGGTTGTCAGCCACGGTCCCCGATGGCGGAGCGCACGGCCCGCAGCGCTTCCTCGGCGGCCTGCGGCCTGGTGCCGCCGCCCTGGGCCATGTCGTCGCGGCCGCCGCCCTTGCCGCCCAGTTCCGTCGATGCCAGCGCGATCAAGGCGCCGGCCCTGAGGCCCTGGTCACGGGCCGCCTCGTTGGTGGCCACCACGGCAGCCGCCTTGTCATCGGTGCCGCCGATGACGGCCACCACGGCCGGCTCGGCGCCAAGCCGGTGCCGCAGGTCGGCGGCCAGGGGGCGCAGGTCTGACCCGCTGACGCCGGGCAGGCTCAGTCCGAGGAACCGGACGCCGCCGAGGACTTCGGCGCGCTCCAGCATGGATGCCGCATTGCTGAGCAGTGACTGGGTCTTGAGGTTGGCGATCTGCTTCTCCGCGTCCCGGAGTTGGCTGACCAGCCGGGAGATGCGATCGACGAGCTGGTCGGGCCTGACCTTGAGGTTGCTGGACAGGGCGCTCACCAGGGCGCGTTCGGCGGCGAACTGCTGGAAGGCGTCGTCGGCGACCAGGGCCTCGATCCGTCGCACACCGCTGCCGATGGAGGCCTCCCCCACCACGTTGAGCAGGCCGATCCGGCCGGTGTCCGGCACGTGGGTGCCGCCGCAGAGCTCGCGTGACCAGGCACCGCCCATCTCGACGACGCGCACCACGGGCGGGTACTTCTCGCCGAACATGGCCATGGCGCCCATGGCCTTGGCGTCCTCGAGCTTCATCTGCGTGTCGCTGACCTCCAGGGCCTCCGCGATGGCGCGGTTGGACAGCTCCTCCACCTCACGGCGCAGTGCGTCGCTCATGGACTGGCTGGCCTGGTAGTCGAAGCGCATGTAGCCAGGCTTGTTGTACGAGCCTGCCTGGGTGGCGCCGGGGCCCACCAGTTCCCGCAGCGCCGCATGCACGATGTGGGTGGCGGTGTGGGCCTGGCACGCGCGGAAGCGCGCCTGTTCGTCCACCATGGCCCGGGCATGCATGCCGGTTGCGATCTCGCCGAGGACGCGCACCCGGTGGACGGCGAGCCCGGGGATGGGTCGCTGTACGTCGAGGACTTCCAATGAGAACCCGTCACCGTTGATGGTGCCGCGGTCGGCGTCCTGGCCGCCCGCTTCGGCGTAGAACGGGGTTTCGGCCAGGACCACCTCCACCTCCTGGCCGTCGCCGGCGCGGTCGGTGAGAGCACCGTCGTCCAGGATGCCCGTGACATGGGTCGCCACGTCAAGGTCCGAGTATCCGAGGAACGGGACGTCGCCCGAGTCGCGCAGCTGGCGGTAGGCCTCGGTGGAGGCGCCGCCGCCCTTCTTGGCCTTCGCGTCGGCCCGGGCCCGCTCGCGCTGCTGCGCCATCAGTTCGGTGAACTTGGAGCGGTCCACCTTCAGGCCCTGCTCGGCAGCCATCTCGACGGTCAGGTCGATGGGGAAACCGTAGGTGTCGTGGAGCTGGAAGGCCTCCTCGCCGCCCAGGTTGTCGCTGCCCGCCTGCCGGGCTTGGGCCACCGCCGTGTCGAGGATGACGGTGCCCGCCTGCAGGGTGCGCCGGAAGCTCTCCTCCTCCGTCGCTGCGGCTGCGGAAATGCGGTCCCACTCCTGGTCGATCTCGGGGTAGATGGTGTGCATCGCATCACGACTGACGGGCAACAGCTCGCCCATCACCGGATCCCCGACGCCCATCAGCCGCATCGCCCGGATGACACGGCGCATCAGGCGACGCAGCACGTAGCCCCGGGCCTCGTTGCCGGGCGTGACGCCGTCGGTCATCAGCATCAGCGACGAGCGGACGTGGTCGGCCACCACGCGGAAGCGCACGTCATCGACGGGGTCCTTGCCGTAGCGCCTGCCGGTCAGTTCCGCGGCGCGCTGGATGACGGGGTAGACCTGATCGGTCTCGTACATGTTGG
>CAZPSO010000168.1:0-6090 GCA_964588895.1 uncultured Tessaracoccus sp. | reverse complement strand
TCACGACCCGTAGTCGGAAAGAGTAATGAGTCAACGACCCCCACCAGGGTTCGAATCTAATTGAGTCAATGCGTGCTCTTGACGAGCGCCCCCAAGCCTGCTACTGTTTCTGAGCTTGGGAGAGAATGTCCCACCGCCAGGCAGTTGAAGAGTGAACACTGAAGCCGGCGGAGCAGGAGTGAGGTGACGCGATGAACAGCCTAGTCTTCGAAGCGCCCATTTGCCGGCGCCAGGCCGTCGCCGACCGACTCCACCTCGGTATGCCTCACATCTGAGCGCCACCACCTGTCGAACTGATCCTAACAACAGCAAGTTGAGTCCTGTCTTCCCGTTCCGGCGTCACTGAACTGCCGCCCTAGCGTCTACCCCCCGCCGTCCTCGGCGCACCTACCTTGCCTGAACTGTCGCAAGTGGCGCCGTCCTAGGCCCTCGTGGGCTCGAAAACCCCTGATCTGTCTCCATGGAAGGAGGTAGCCATGTTCAACGTGCCATTCGGCCAGTTCCTCGCGCCGAACCGTCCGCTCACGCCTTCGCACGCCGCGATGAGCCAGCGTACGGAGCGCCTGCGCCGCACCGGTTATGCCGACGGCGAACGCCAGCCCCGCCTGCCCCGCCACTGGGCCAACCGCTGATCCATCAGGTGATCAACATCAGGTGAATCGGTGGTCGGCCGCGACCCGACGATCACAGCCCCAGGAGGGCCCCACCGATGATAGAAAACCTAGAATCCAGATTCCTCGCAGCTCGTAGCCGCATCGAGGACCTACGTGAACAGTCCGCTGCACGTAACGTGACCAGGGCCATAAGAGCCGAGAAGCGCCGCAACGCCACCGAGGCTCGCCTCGAAGCGCTGAAGGCGCAAGTCGAAGCGCTCGAAGCCCGCGCCTCCTCCACTTGGGAGAACAACCGCAGGCAAGCCGTCATGAAGATGGTGCATAGGGCCCGCGGAGCGTGACCCTCAGGTGCCACGACAGGCAGCGCCTCAGCCCGCTACTCTCTAAGGCATGAAGAAGCGAGGCGCTAACCGCAAGACCCGAAGCCGCACGGCGACCGGAGAGGGTGACAGCCACCTCACGTTGCAGCAAGCCGCAGCTCAGATAGGCATGAACCCGGCCGACCTGGCCGGGTTCATCCGTGAGGCGGGGCTACAGCCCGAGGGCCCCGAGGACGAGTGGGTGCTCGCGGCCGACGACGTGCGGAAGCTCGAGGCGGAGCGCGCCAAGAGCGAACAGCGCAACCTGAACGAGTTGGAGAAGGCCGTACGCAGCCTGGAATGAGGAGCCATGGGCGGAGAGCGATTCGACTACAAGATCACCAAGGACGGCGTGGTGCGCGTGTTCTGGGAAGGCCGCTGCGTGGTCGTGGTGGGAGGCGACCGTGGCCGCAAACTGGCGACGTCCCTACACGGCGCGGGTCACGCCGAGACCCAGTCGCTGCTGCAACGCGCGACCGGTAACTTCAAGCGGGGTAACGAACGGACTCCGAAACCGGACGGCTGACCGAACGTTTACTGAGCCCGAACGGGTCGTGAAAGCGGCCAGTAGCTGTCCCCTTCAGGCGTTATGTTGACCAGCATGGATCTGGAGTTCGAAGGAGCCGTCTGGGAGTGGCGCGGGCCCGCGCCGCACTACTTCGTCTCCGTACCACCCGAGATGTGTGACGGTCTGCGCGCGGCCGCCCGCCTCGTGAGCTACGGCTGGGGAATGGTGCCTACGCGCGTGCGGATCGGCTCCACCGAGTGGCGCACCGCCATCTTCCCCAAGGATGGCGGCTATATCGTGCCCATCAAGGCCGACGTGCGCCGCCGGGAGAACATCGAAGAGGGGCAGGTAGTTCGGCTCGGGCTCCTCATCGGCCCGTAAGCGTTCCGGCAGGCTCCATGCTTCGCAGGTCGTGAGCCAAGGACCGTGGTCCACAGGGCCGGAGTCGAGGCCCGCCGCCTAACCGGGCGCCGCCGCAGTCGCTGGGTATGATCGCCCAGCTGATATGCCTCCTACCTTCACAGCCACCTACGTAACCACCTACGTAACCGGCCGATCCACGGGCCGTGCTAGCGGCCGAACCCCTCGCCCCTCCAGGCACGGCCCCCGCTCCCCCCTGCGCGAGCTTCTCACGCTACTAGCCATGCTCGCTGCGCTGGGCCTCACCAGCGCCGGCCACGCCCAGCAGGACGACCTGGGTTACGTGGAGGGGCGCATCATCTCCATCGACGCCTTCACCAACGAGGCTTTGGTGCAGCTCTCCGGCCAGCGCGTGGTGCGCGCCGAGCTGGGTTACGAGGTGGCCGAGGGTCCGGTCGACGCGGGCATGCCGGAGTTCTCGGTGGGTGACCGCGTGGAACTCTACTACTCACCGGGGCCGGGCGGACAGGTCCGCTACGCGGTGGCGGACTGGGTGCGGCGCCCCACCCTGCTCCTCCTGACCGCCCTCTTCCTCATCGTTTCGGTAGTGGTGGCGCGCTTCAAGGGGCTCCGGGCTTTCATCTCCACCGGCGCCAGCCTGGCGCTGATCATCGCTTTCCTCATCCCCGCCATGATCGCGGGTTACAACCCGATCCTCGTGAGCATGGTCGGTGTAGGCGGCATCCTCGTGCTCGCCATCTACTTCGTGCACGGCGTGAACTGGAGCACCACGGCGGCTCTGGTGGGCACCCTGGGTGCCAGCTTCGTGACGCTGATCCTGGGAGTCATCTTCACCGAACTGGCGCACCTCACGGGCTACGGGACCGAGGAGGGCATGATGATCAGCTTCGCGGCCGGCAACATCGATCTCAAGGGTCTGCTGCTGGCGGGGTTGATCATCGGTGCGCTCGGCGCGCTTACCGACATAACCATCGTGCAGGCGAGCGTGGTGCGCGAACTGGCCCACGTGAACCCCAACTTCGGCGTGCCGGAGCTGTTCAAGCACGGCATGAACGTGGGGCTAGACCACATCGGCTCGCTAGTGAACACCCTGGTACTCGCCTACACCGGCACCGCGCTGCCGCTCCTGGTGCTTCTGCACGTGAACGACATCCCGTGGGGCCAATCGCTCAACCTCGAGCTGGTGGCGGCCGAGGTGGTGCACACCCTGGTCGGATCCATCGGCCTCGTGCTGGCGGTGCCGTTCACCACCTTCATCGCCGCGCTGATGTTCCGGGGCGACGCCCTGCCCATGCAGCCGGGGGAGCTGGAGCACGGGCACAAGCATTAGGGCACAAGCCTTAGGATGTCCGTATCTCCAACCTGAGGGGGTTCCGGATGTCACCGCTTCCTACCCGTCGTCTGCCGCATCTCGCGCTGGCACGTTGGCCACTCTTCCTTGCTCTCTTCCTTGCCTGGCTGCTGGCGCTCTCGGCGGCTTACGCGCAGGACACGGCGCTGCCGCCGGACACCGCCCGCATCCATTATCAGCGCAGCGACGGTGCGTATGACGGCTGGGTACTGCACGTGTGGGAGGACACCACGGAAACGGTGACGTGGGCGCAGGGCCTGGAGCGAACGGGCTCGGACGAGTTCGGCGTGTACTGGGACGTTGGCCTGCAGGAGGGCGCCTCGCGCCTGGGCTTCATAGTGCACATGGGCGACACCAAGGATCCGGGGCCCGACATGTTCGTGAACATCCCGCAGCACGGTAACGAGGTCTGGGTGGTCTCGGGTTCCGACACCATCCATACGGCGCCGCCGCTGGAACCGCCGGGGGCCGGCGTGGCGCGCGTGAACTACCTGAACCCCGGCGGGGACCTCGAAGGCTGGGTGCTCCACGTCTGGGAGGACACCGCGGAGCAGGTGACGTGGGAGGATGGCCTCCCGCCCACGGGTGAGATCCCTGGTGGACTCTACTGGGACGTGCGCCTGACCGAGGACGCGGAGAGGCTAGGCTTCGTCGTGCACAGGGGCGACGAGAAGGACCCCGGTCCCGACATGTTCGTGGAGTTGCCCGAGTTCATGAACGAACTCGGTGGCAGCGAGGTGTGGCTGGTGACGGGCTCCACGCAGCTGTTCGGTCAGCGTCCGGACCTTGCTGGCTCGGGCGGCGGCGACCTGCGCTCGGCGCGCGCCCACTGGCTGGCTCCCGACCTGCTGGCGTGGCGCACCGGCGTGGCGCTGCCCGGCGACGAGTACCGGCTGCACCACGCCGCGGAGGGCGGCCTGCGCCTGGAGGACGGGGCGGTAACGGGTAGCGAGGTCTTCACACTGACGGTCGACGAAGACGGTCTACCGGCAGACACCCTGACCAAGTTCCCTCACCTGGCGGGCTACACGGCCCTGCGGCTGGAGCCGGACGCGGCGGCGCGCGCGGGCGAACTCGTGAGGGCACAGGTGGCCGTCACGCGGTCTGCGGGCGGCGAGGTCACGGACGCCACGGGCGTGCAGCTGGCGGGCGTGCTGGACGCGCTGTACGCCACGGACGCCCCTCTCGGGGTGCACTGGGGGGCGGACGGCTCACCGACCGTCTCCGTCTGGGCCCCGACCGCGCGGCGGGTCGGCCTGCTTCGTTTCAGCGACTCGGTGATGGATGAGCCGGAGCGCATGGCCATGGAGCGCGATGACCGCACGGGCGTGTGGAGCGTGACGGGTGAGCCGGGCTGGAAGTGGCAGTACTACCTCTTCGAGGTGGAGGTCTACGCCCCTAGCATGGGGGAGTTCGTCACTAACAGGGTCACGGACCCGTACTCGGTCAGCCTGGCCATGAATTCGGCCCGCAGCCAGTTCGTGGACCTGACCGATCCGGTGCTGGCGCCGGATGGCTGGAACGAGCTGGTCAAGCCGGCGCTGGGCGACCCCGTGGACGCGGTGATCTACGAGCTGCACGTGCGCGACTTCTCGGCCGCCGATCCCACCGTTCCGGAGGAGCTGGTGGGCACCTACCTGGCGTTCACGCTGCCGGACACGCAGGCAGTGACCCACCTGAAGGCCCTCTCGGAAGCGGGCCTTACGCACCTGCACCTGCTGCCCACCTTCGACATCGCCACCATCGACGAGGACAAGGGCAGCTGGCTCACGCCCGAGGTCACCTCGGAACTGCCGACCGGCAGCTCGGGACCGCAGGCCGCCGTGTCGGAGGTCCGCGACAGGGACGCCTTCAACTGGGGCTACGACCCGTTCCACTACAACGTGCCCGAGGGCAGTTACGCCACGCACGCAGACGGCCCGGCGCGCATCGTGGAGTACCGCCAGATGGTGCAGGCGCTGTGGGAGATGGGCCTCTACGTGGTGTCGGACGTGGTCTACAACCACACCAACGCGGCCGGCCAGAACGACAGGTCCGTGCTGGACCGCATAGTCCCCGGCTACTACCACCGCCTGGACGAGGCGGGCAACGTGACCACCAGCACCTGCTGCCAGAACACCGCCACGGAGCACGACATGATGCGGCGCCTGATGGTGGATTCGGTGCTGCTGTGGGCGGAGCAATACAAGGTCGACGCCTTCAGGTTCGACCTGATGGGCCACCACATGCGGGCGGACATGCTGGCGGTGCGGGAAGCGCTCGACGGGCTGACCCCAGCCGTCAACGGCGTAGACGGCGCGGGCGTGTACCTCTACGGCGAGGGCTGGGACTTCGGTGAGGTGGTCGAGAACGCGCGCGGCATCAACGCCACCCAGCCCAACATGGCGGGCACGGGCATCGGCACGTTCAACGACAGGCTGCGCGACGCCGTGCGGGGCGGCGGACCGTTCGATGGCCCCGCCGAGATCGTGCGGAACCAGGGCTTCGCCTCGGGCCGCTACGTGCTACCGAACGCCCAGACGGCGGACGCGGACCGCGAGGTGGAGCGCCGCGGGATGCTACAGGCCATGGACCAGGTGCGCGTGGGCCTGGCGGGCAACCTGGCGGAGTTCGAGTTCCAGGGCGCCGCGGGCGAGCTCATTACCGGGGCGGGGGTGGATTACAACGGCGGGCCTGCCGGCTACGGGCTCACGCCGCAGGACCACATCGCTTACGTGAGCAAGCACGATAACCAGACGCTGTGGGACATCCTGCAGTACAAGCTGCCAAGCGACCTGCCCACCGCCGACCGGGTGCGGCTGCAGAACCTGGCGCTCTCCACCGTGGCGTTCGCGCAGGGCGTGCCGTTCTTCCACGCCGGCTCCGACCTGCTGCGCT
>CAZPSO010000167.1:0-6109 GCA_964588895.1 uncultured Tessaracoccus sp. | reverse complement strand
ATGATGGTGGCCGAGACGTCGATGCCGTCGGCGGTGGTGTCGATGAGGGTGCCGATCTCGCCCGGACGGGTGCCCTTGGGCGGCTGGAACGCCACGGCGACGTTGGTCTTGCCACCCTTCTTGCCCACCAGCCCCTCGTCGCCCTTGCCGGGCGTCAGGCCGGGCGTGAGGCCGAGGTAGACGTCGTCGCGGGCATGGCGTCGGTGTGTGGCCACCAGCGTGGCGATGGCGCCCAGCGAGAGCAGGCCGGCAGCCGTCCCAGTGGCCGGATTGACCTCGAACGCGTTCTCGAGCGTGAACTCCTGCTCGATGTTCTGCTCGACGTTGCTGAAGGTGCCGATCGGGTACCCCGTCACCACCTGCACCGGGGTGTTCGGAGCCAGGCTGGGGATGCTGAAGGAGGCCGTGTTGCCCTCGACGGTGCCGTCGATTTCCTGGTCATAGCCGCGACCGGTGAACCCGGCGATGCGCTCGGGGGCCAGCGGGCCCGTGACGTTGATGATGAGATCGCGGATGGTCCCGCGCCAGGCGCCGATGGCGTTCCAGGAGAACTCGTCGAGCCCACTGGTGTCCTCGGTGCCCTGCAGCGGCCGGTCGCGGGCCACCAGGCCGGTCACGTCGTAGGAGATCACGTAGGTGTGCGGTTCGCGGTTGACCACGTTGGCGTCCCCGACGCGCACCACCAGGTTCCCGCTGTCCCGGGCGGTCTGCACCCTGTCGGAGGCGCCGGTGGGAGAGGAGACGCTCAGGTTGGTGATGTCGAAGCTGACGTACTCGCCGGAATTGCCCGTGGACTGTCGCATCGGGAAGACGAACTCGGGCCCGCGGCCGGGCACTTGGGAGAAGTCCATGGTCATCTCGGCCTGCACCTGGGCCACGCCCTCGTCGGTGAGGTTGACGTCGATTGTCCACTGGGTGACGGGTGCGGAATCGTTGGCGGCGGCCAACGGTGCCGCCACCAGCGTGATCAGGGCAATCAGGAAAGCGGCGATGCCGACGCGAGCGGGTCTCATACCTCCAGAGTAACGATCCGATCAATCACACCGTGGCGATCCCCAGTGCCTCGGACATTTCGGAGCGCAACCTGGCCAGCAATCCGGCCCCCTGCTCGCGGGCACGCCCACCGTCGGCCGAATCTTCGCGGTCCAGCACCACCTCGAGATAGCACTTGAGCTTCGGTTCGGTCCCGGAGGGCCGAGCCACCACGCGGACACCCTGTCCGGTCAGCTCGACGGCGTCGGTGGCGGGGAGGTCGTCGGTGGGCTCCTGGAGGTCGCGGAAGCTGACCGGCTCTCCCAGCAGGGCCGTCGGTGGCGCCTCGCGCAGCCTTGTCATGGCCGCGGTGATCTGGTCGGGGTCCTCGACGCGCACCGAGATCTGGGCGGTGGCGTGCAATCCGTGGCGGGCCATGATCTCGTCCAGCCGATCGGCGAGGGTGCGCCCGGCGCGCTTGAGCTGGGCCGTGATGCGCAACACGGCCAGCGCTGCGGTCAGGCCGTCCTTGTCGGGGACGGCGGCCGGGTCACAGCAGTAGCCGATCGCCTCTTCGTAACCGAACGCCAGGTCCGGCACCCGCCCGATCCACTTGAAACCCGTCAGCGTTACCTGGTGGCGTCGCCCGACGGATCGGGCCATCCGGCCGAGCAAGGTGGACGAGACCACCGAGTTGGCCAACACGCCGTGGCCTCCGCGCCGGATGGCGTCGTCGCCCAGGATGGCGCCCAGTTCGTCTCCGGTGAGCATGCGCCACTGCCCGTCCACCACCGCTGCCACCGCGCACCGGTCGGCGTCGGGGTCGTTGGCGATCACCACGTCTGCCTGGACCTCGCGTGCCTTCTCGATGGCCAGATCGATGGCGCCCGGCTCCTCCGGGTTGGGGAAGGCGACGGTGGGGAAGTCGGGGTCGGGTTCGGCCTGCTGGGCCACCTCCACCGGGTCGGGGAAGCGGGTGGCCCGGGCGAGGGTGCGCATCGCGGAGGCACCAACACCGTGCATGGCCGTGTGCACCCACACCAGTTGGCGGGGTGCCCCGGGGTGGACCAGGGCCGCCGCCCGCCGGGTGTATGCCAGGCGCAGTTGGTCTCCCACCAGCGTGATCGCCTCCGACCGGGGACGCTTTCCCAGCGCGGCGGGGGAGATGGCCCGGATGTCACGGAGGATCTCCTCGTCGTCGGGGGGCACGATCTGGGACCCGTCACCCAGGTAGACCTTGTACCCGTTGTCGGTGGCCGGATTGTGCGAGGCGGTGACCACGATGCCCGCGACGCAGTCGAAAGCCCTGATGCCGAACGCCACCACCGGGGTGGGCGTCGGACGATCCACCAGCCACGCCTCGTAGCCGGCCCCGGCGAAGATTTCCGCGGTGTCCCGCGCGAACTCCTCGGACTTGTGGCGCGCGTCGTATCCCACCAGGACCCGGCCACCGGCGTGGCCCCGGCCCGACAGCCAGTCCGCGAACCCGGCGGCGGCCTGGCCCACCACCACCCGGTTCATGGCCCCCGGGCCGGCGCCAATCGGCCCTCGCAAGCCGGCGGTCCCGAAACTCAGGGGATTGGCGAACCGGGCGTGGAGGGCGTCGAAGTCGCCGGCATCCACCAGGGCCTGCAGTTCCGCCCGGGTTTTCGGGTCCGGGTCGGCGGCCAGCCAGTCGCGCACGGCCTGCAACACGTCGGTCATGTCGTCATCTCCGCCACGATCCCGGCCAGCAGCCCGGCCAGCCTTTCTCCGGCGTCCCGGCCCGTCTGTAGCACTTCAGCGTGGTCCAGACTGGCTGCGCCCATCCCGGCCGCGGCGTTGGTCACCAAACTCAGGCCCAACACCTCGAGCCCGGCCTCCCGTGCGGCGATGGTCTCCAGGGTGGTGGACATGCCCACCAGGTCACCGCCCAGGACTCCGGCCATGCGCACCTCCGCAGGGGTCTCGTACTGCGGCCCGCGAAACTGTACGTAGACGCCTTCGGGCAGATCGGGCTCGACGCGCCGCGCCAGCTCGCGCAGGCGGAGCGAGTACGCCTCGGTCATGTCGATGAAGGTGGCTCCCTCGAGCGGGGTGTCACCCGTGAGGTTGATGTGGTCGCGCAGGACCACCACTGTGCCCGGTGCCCACTGCGGGTTCAGCCCGCCGCACCCGTTGGTCAGCACCAGCGTCCTGGCCCCCCAGGCGGCGGCCGTTCGTACGCCGTGCACCACGGGGGCCGCGCCCCTGCCCTCGTAGTAGTGGGTCCGGCCGGTGAACACCGCCACGGTGCTGCTGCCCGCGCGCACCAGCAGCAGGCTGCCTCCGTGGCCGCTGACCACGGGCTTGCTGAAGCCGGGCACCTGGTCCAGTTCCACCTCCGCCACCACCTCACCCAGCTGGCGGGCGCCGGTGGACCACCCCGAACCCAGGACGAGGGCCACGTCGATCGAGTCAACCTTCAGCCTGGAGCGGAGGAAACCGGCGGCCTCTTGTGCTCGCGTCTTCGCGTCTGCGGTCATATCCTCAGCCTATCGGCCAACCCGGCGGTGGGGTGTGGAAGGATGAAGCCGTGACCAAGGTAGTGATCATCGGTGGCGGACCTGGCGGATACGAGGCGGCCCTGGTGGCGGGGCAACTGGGAGCCGAGGTCACCCTGGTGGAACGCACCGGTCTCGGCGGAGCTGCTGTGCTCACTGACTGCGTTCCCTCCAAGACGTTGATCGCCACGGCCGAGGTGCTCACCACGATGGAACGCGCGGGCGAGCTCGGCCTCCACTTCCAGGGCGATGACCTGGGCGGAGCCATCAGCATCGACTGGCCGCAGCTGAACCGGCGTGTCCTTGACCTCGCGGCAGCCCAGTCCCGTGACATCACCGTGCGGCTCGAGCAGGACGGCATCCACATCGTCAGGGGCACCGCCCGGGTCGAGGACCCGTACACCGTGGTCGTTGAACGTGACGACGCCACCATGCTCACGCTGACCGCCGACATCATCCTGGTGGCCACCGGCACCACGCCTCGCGAGCTGCCCGGTGCCAAGTGCGACGGCCGGCGCATTCTCAACTGGAAACAGCTCTACGATCTGGACGAGGTGCCCCGGAAGATGATCGTGGTGGGATCCGGTGTCACGGGCGCCGAGTTCGCCAGCGCCTACCTGGCCCTGGGCTGTGAGGTCGTGCTCGTCTCATCACGTGACCAGGTGCTCCCGGGCGAGGACCATGACGCCGCCAACGTGCTCGAACGGTCGCTGGAGAACCGGGGCATGGAGATCATGAGCAGGGCCAGGGCCGAGTCCGCGCGCTGCGAGGACGACGGGGTGGTGGTCCGGCTCGAGGACGGCCGTGAGCTGCGTGGCACCCACGTCTTGATGGCCGTCGGCTCCATCCCCAGCAGCGCCGGGCTGGGACTGGAACAGGTGGGGGTGGAACTGACCCCCTCCGGGCACATCCAGGTGGACCGCGTCTCGCGCACCTCCGTGCGCAACATTTACGCCGCCGGCGACGTCACCGGTGTCCTGCCGCTGGCTTCCGTGGCGGCGATGCAGGGGCGCATCGCGATGTACCACTCACTGGGTGACGCCGTCACGCCCCTGGACCTGGCGCGGGTCAGTTCCAACATCTTCACCGCCCCCGAGATCGCCACGGTGGGCATCACCCAGGACGAAGTGGCGGCCGGGGAACTGCGGGTGACCTCGGCGCTTCTCCCGCTGGCAGGCAATGCCCGCGCCAAGATGCAGGGATTCAGCGACGGATTCGTGAAGGTCTACGCCATGCCCACCACCGGCATCATGGTGGGCGGTGTGGTGGTGGCACCCAACGCCTCGGAACTGATCCACGCCATCACGGTGGCGGTGGGGCAGCGGCTCACCGTGGACGAGTTCTCCGCCCAGTCCACCGTCTACCCGTCCATGTCGGGATCGCTGAGTGAAGCTGCCCGCAGGCTCCACGCCGAGAGCGACCACTTCTCCTACTAAACCCGTTCGGCCGCCTCGTCGACGATCTCGCAGATCACCGCGCCCACGTTGACCGAAGCTCCCGCGCTCACGGCCAGGCCGCTGACCACACCACTGCGGTGGGCGTTGAGCGGCTGTTCCATTTTCATGGCTTCGATCACCGCGACCGCCTGGCCCTCCTCGACGGCGTCGCCCTCGGCCAGGTGGACCTTGACGATGGTGCCCTGCATCGGGGTGGTGAGCGCATTGCCCGAGGGGGCCTGTACCTTCGCGGTGCCACGATCGCGCTTCTTCGGCTTCTGCGCCACCCGGGCGCCACCCCCGACGGGGCGTGCGGCGAAGCTGCCGGGCAGTTTGACCTCCATGCGTCGGCCGCCCACCTCCACCACGACGGTGACCGGCTCGCCCTCATCCTCGGGCTCGCCGAGTTCGCCCGTGTAGGGCACGATGTCGCCGGTGAACTCGGTCTCGATCCACCGGGTGTGGACGCCGAAACCGCCGTCGGCGGCCACGAAGGCAGGATCTTGCAGCACCGCCCGGTGGAATGGCTGCACCGTGGGCATGCCCTCGATCACCATCTCCTCCAGTGCGCGCCGGGAACGCTGGATCGCCTGTTCGCGCGTGGCGCCGGTCACGATGACCTTGGCCACCAGTGAATCGAAGGCGCCGGGCACGGTCATGCCCACGTGGTAACCCTCGTCCACCCGCACGCCCGGGCCGGATGGTGCATGCCATTTGGTCAACGTCCCGGGTGCCGGCATGAAGTTGCGGGCGGCGTCCTCGGCGTTGATGCGGAACTCGATGGAGTGCCCCTGCACCACCGGATCGTCGTAGCCCAGTTCCTCGCCGTCGGCGATCCTGAACATTTCACGCACCAGGTCGATGCCGGTGACCTCCTCGGAGACCGGGTGCTCCACCTGGAGCCGGGTGTTGACCTCGAGGAAGGAGATGGTGCCGTCCTGACCCACCAGGAATTCGCAGGTCCCGGCGCCCACGTAGCCGGCCTCTTTCAGGATGGCCTTGCTGGAGCGGTAGAGCAGGTCCAGCTGCTCATCATCGAGGAACGGCGCGGGCGCCTCCTCCACGAGCTTCTGGTGCCGGCGTTGCAGGGAGCAGTCGCGGGTGGAGACCACCACGACGTTGCCGTGGGTGTCGGCCAGGCACTGGGTCTCGACGTGGCGCGGCTTGTCCAGGTAGCGC
>CAZPSO010000166.1:0-6186 GCA_964588895.1 uncultured Tessaracoccus sp. | reverse complement strand
CCATGACGGCCGCCTCGTCCACGGTCTGCTGGAGGAGTTTCCGCGACGGGATGCGAATCCGGTTGTTGGTGGAGGCGACGTTGATCACGTAGGGGGCGTGGACGTAGATCCCGATGCCGGCCTCCTCGGCGGCCGCACCGAGGGCCTCCGCTCCTCCCGGGAAGGCCACCTGTGGCTTCTTCCAGCTCTGCGGGTCCCCGACGTGGACCTGGATGAGTCCCACCCCGAGCTGCTGGGCCACGGCGATGGCGTTGGACTGGTCGACGTGTGCTCCGATCAATGGCATGCGCTCCAGCCTAATCGAGCGTCCGCGCGGCGGTGGCGGTGATGTCGAGTGGTTAGGCTTGCAGGTGATGATCCCCGACTCCTTCCGCTCGCTGATCGCCGGGCGTGCAGCCGATCCTCACAGCACGCGAGCCGTCGACGGCGACGCCTGGCTCGCGCGCCTTCCGGGACTGCTCGAGGCGCAGCTGGATCGCTGGGAGCTCACGCCCGACGGGGCAGCCCGGCACGGTGAGAACGCGCTAGTGCTGCCGGTGATCCGCGAGGGCGATCGGGCGGCCCTGAAGCTCACGTGGCCACACGAGGAGGCCGAGGACGAGCACTTGGTCCTCAGGCAGTGGGCGGGCAGGGGTGCGGTGCGGCTGCTCGCGGCCCACCCCGCTGCCGACGCCCTGCTGCTGGAGCGCCTCGACGCCGGGCGCCCGCTGAGCTCGGTGTCGGTGCTGGAAGCCTGCGAAGTGATCGGTGGGTTGTTCCTGGAGCTCGACCGGCCGGCCGGGCCGCAGTTTCGCACCGTGGAGGTGCGGGCACAACGGTGGGGCGAGCAGCTGCGCGACGCCCCCCGCAGCGTTCCGCACCGTCTCGCCCAGCAGGCGCTCTCGGTGCTCGCTGATCTCACAGCCGAACCCGCTCCCCGCCGCTTGGTGCACGAGGACCTCCACGACGCCAACGTGCTGGCCACGCTCGATCCCGCCCGCGGTCAGTGGTTGGCGATCGACCCCAAACCCGCAGCAGCCGAATGGGCGTTCGCCGTCGCGCCGGTTGTCTGGAACCGCGCAGCCGAGGCCGCACGGGCGCACAACCTGCGCGCGCACGTCCGGCTCCGCGCCGACGTGGTGGCCGATGCGGCTGGGCTTGACCTCGACCGTGTCTACGCGTGGACGTTCGTGCGCCTGGTGCTCAACGCGGTCTGGGCGGCGCCGCATGCCCCTGCCTCCGACGAGTTCCGCGGTCGGATGATCGCACTGGCCAAGGCTTTCGCAGAGCCTCCCGACTGAACCGGACCCGGTTGCCGTCGGGCAGGCGTGGGTGCTGGAGCAGTGCCGGGATGACCCCGCCACCCCACCCGCAACAGGTCAACCGGTGACGGTGATCCTGCGCGTGTCGACGTCGAGGGGACCCCCCTGGCCGTCGGAGGGATCGTCCTCGGTGATCTCGATGACGTACTCACCCGCCGGCAGCGGCACCTCGAACTGATAGGGCGCCATGGTCATCCCCTCCGACGTCATGGCGAATCCCTCGCTCACCACCTCCCCCTCGGGAGTCAGCACGCGCCACGGCAGGGTGGCCTCGAAGACGGCAGCGCGACCGCTGACCACCACGGGTGACGGCACGGACGCACCCTCCCCGGGGGTGTCGATGCCGACGAGCAACAGGGTCTCAGACCACTCACCGCGAGGCTCGGGAGTCGCCCAGTCGACCACTCCCCACACCTCCGCCGCGGGAAGGCCGTCGATGTGGAGCAGGACTCGCTTCTCCACGCCCAACTGCTCCGTGACGGTGTAGATGAGTTGCTGTTTCATGAGCGCGGCCACCTCCGAGCCGACGTCGGCGGTGCCCGCCTCCCCGGAGAGGTCGACGGTGATGACCCCTGCAGTGTCGGAGATTCCGAGCACCCGCGCGGCAGGATTCCATGGGGTGGCGTAGTCCGGGTCGTCGGGCCCGGCGATCATGGCTTCGACCGCGCCCCGAGCTGGGGTCTCGGCTGACACTTGCTGCGGTTCCCGCACCAGGCGGAAGCCGGCCGGCGCGTCGATCAGGAAGTAGACGAGTACCTGTCGTCGCGCGGTGGCCGTCGTGGCCGACGTCGTTGGTTCCGGTTCGGTGGTGGACGAGGCCGGTGTGGTTGCTTCTGGTTCTGGGGACGGCGATACCGGCTCAGGCTGCCCGGGGGAAGCCACGGCCGTGGTGTGCGGTGGGGTGGGCGTCCCTGTCGGCTCACCGTTTGGGGGACCGGACTGCGTACACGCGGTGAGCGCCAGGACGCAGACCACCGCCACCACCGACGCCGTCCGTGAATTCGTCATGGTACCCCCCACCCGAGGTCCCTCAATCAGGGAGGATCCGAGCGTACGCCTGCACGTCCTTCCGTGCCAGTGTTCACGAAAGCCGCCACGGTGGGTCACCGCGTCCGTGGTCGTGCTGATCCCTTGAGAAGCACCAACTGCACGCGTGAGCTGACCTGCAGTTTGGTGAGGAGTGCGCTGACGTTGTTCTGCACGGTCTTGACCGATACCCCCAGGCGCCGTGCGATCTGGGGATTGTCCATGCCCTCCCGAACCAGATCCAGGACCTCGCGCTCCCGGACCGTGAGGCCGTCGTCACCGGACAACGTCTGCGTCGCGACGGCGGTCCGCACTGAACGCCCGAGGCTGCCGGCGATCACGGTGTCCCCATCCGCTATCGCCGCTATGGCCCGGGCGATGGCGCCGTGACCGGCGCCTTTGAGGATGTACCCGCGCGCTCCCGCCCGCAGGCACCGCGTCAGGGATCCCGTGTCGTCGTGCATGGTGAGGATGAGCACGCCTGCCCCGGGCCGTATCCGGAGAATCTCCTCTGTGGCCGCGGCACCGTCGGCGCCCGGCATGTCCAGATCGATCACAGCCACATCGAACTCCGTCTCCATGGCCATCTTGATGAGGGCAGTGCCGTCATCCGCCGATCCCACCACCTCGATCCCGTCCACGGTGTCCAGCAGAGCCTCCAGACCGGCCAGGAACACGGGGTGGTCATCGGCGAGGAGCACGCGGGTCATCTGCTTGCCCCCGGCCCATCGGCAGGAGCGGTGGGCAACTCGGCCTGCACGCGGCAGCCGCCGCCGGCGGGCGATGCCATCGACAGCCTGCCGCCGAGCTCGACGGCGCGATCGGTCATCGCACGGATCCCCACTCCGGGGACGGAGCCCTCCAGACCGCAGCCGTCATCCATCACCGTCAACACGACACGATCCTCCTCGATGTGGCCTGCGACCGTGACCCGGGTGGCGTTCGCATGGCGCGCGGCGTTGCGAACCGCCTCCACCACAATCCGATATGCGGCCACTTCGGTCCGGGAATCGAGCTTCTCCGGCAGCGCCAGGGCCAACGTCGCGTGCAGGTCGCCAGCGACATTGGGGAGCACGCGGGCGAGTGCGTCGGCCAAGCCCGCCTCCTCGAGCGCGGTGGGACGGAGTTCCTGGATCAGCCGACGCACCTCCGCCACCGCATGCTCCGCCTCGCGCCCGATCGTGTCGAGGTGAGCGGTGATCCGGCCGGAGTCGGCGCCGGCTAGTACGAGATTCCGTGCCGCCTCAGTCCTCAGGCCGATCCCACCCAGAACCGGCCCCAGCCCGTCGTGCAGGTCACGCTGGACCCTCGCCCGCTCCTCCGCGCGGATGGCGGCCAATCGGTCTCGGGCCTCGGCAAGCCGGCGATCGGTCTGGACGCTGCGCATGAGGAGGGCGGAGGGGGCGGTGACGTCGGAGAGTACGGAGAGGTCGCGCGGAGAGAGTCCTTCTCCCGGCGAGCGTTCGGCGGCGAGTAGGCGACCCACGGGTACGCCCCCCACGATCAGGGGCACCGCGGTTGCCTTCCGCTCATCGCCCGGGGGCTCGGCTCCCGCGCTGGCGAATGGTGTGCCGTCCGGCCCCTCGAAGACCACCCATGGCAGCCGAAGCGTCTGGGCCAGCCCCGTGGCGGCTTCCTGCAGGATTTGATCGGGTTGCAGTCGCGCCTGGCTGCGTACCCGCTGGACAATCTCGCCGGGGTCCCCATCGGTGCCGAGGAGGAAACGGTCGAGGACCTTGCGGACCAGCCGATGGAGCGGGAGTGCCAGGGCGGCCACCACCAGGCCGGCGAGCGCAGGCCAGATCCCATCCGGCAGCCAGGGCAGTGAAGCCGCGAAGCCGGCCAGGAGGATGACGGCCGTCAGGCCGGCGGTCATGGCAGTGCGCGCCACTACGCCCAGCTCCCAGAGACGACGGCGCAGCACGGCAATGGCGATTGCTGATGGGAGCAGCAGCAACGCGACCGCGAGCGGCACCTCGGCGGAGGCGGTGCCCAGAAGCACCAGGGGCGCCGCGATGATGGCAACGACGGCCGCCGCAGCCACCCACCTGAGGCGCTGACGCTGTGCGGCGTCCGCACGCCGCCAGCGCCATACGAGCGCCGACGCAGCCACGACATTGAGAAGGGGCAGAACCACGAACAACCCGCTGAGCAGACCGTCGATGATGCCGGACAGGTGATGCCAGCCGAGAGGGTTGTCGAAGTACCCGAGGCTCGTGGCGCCGAGGGGGCCGGGTGCGAACGCGGTCACCAGTGTCGCCGCCACACCCCACACCAACACGACGCCCTCCACGACGCGCCACCCACGCCCCGCGAGCCGACCGTCGGGGAAACGCAGAAGGACGAGCAGCACCGTGACGTGGGCCGGGACCCAGAGCCAGTTGGTGGCCCAGAGGACGGAAGTGGGTGGCTGGGCTCCGGCGGAGAGCGCGAACGGGACGAATCCCAGCGTCAGGATCGAGATCAGCTGAGCCAGGCCGGCTCCCGTCAACAACCACCCCATGGGATCGCGCGGCTCGCGGTGGAGCAGGACGGAGCCCGCCGTCGCCAGGATCGTGAACCCGATGACCGACGCTCCAACACTCAGACGGGACAGCAGTGTGTCTCCGGCCCCTTGGGGAGCAAGCGCCACGATGATCGTGAAGGCGGGGATCGCCACGACCAGAGTCAGCACGAACGCGCCGGCTCCGACCCCGATCCAGCGGGGCCGGAGAACGTCGGTCACGCCCGTGACGCCCACGGCAACTTCGCCCAGTGCTGCAGTCTACGAGACCGCGGAACAATCATGTCCCGGCTGCGGCGCACCAGATCGGGAGATCCACCGAACACCAGATCGCGGTGGGCACGTCCAACACACCTGACAGATCTGGTGTCCCACCTCATCCCGCCTGGCACGTCCTCAGGTAGGACAGCCCTGTCCAGCTGCCTCCTAGGCCCGGGCCGCGACATCCGGCCGCGCGTCTTGCGGGACGCCTGACTGCCCGGCGGGGCGCAGGAGCCGGCTCAGAGCCCAGAAGAGCAGCCCACCACCGACCAGGAGCGCGCCCGCAGGCCCGAGGATGGGCATGGCCAGCGCACCGAAGGTGATGGGAACGGCGGCACCCACGGGAATCACCCTGCGAAGTGCCCCAATCACGGCAACAGCGGTGAACGTCAGGCAGTACGCCACCCAGATCGCCATCATCGACATCGCGAACACATCCATGTCCTCGTTGTCGAGGGCGGCCGGTGCTATCCGGGCGAGGTGGGGCACGACGAACGCCTGGGCATACACGGTCGCCGCATTCAGGATGGTCACGACCATCAGCACGGTCGGAACCCACCGTGGCAGGTGACGTCCGGTTGGACCGCTCACGGACCCGATTCGCGACACCACGACGGCTAGCGCCACGAGCGCCGCGAACTGGATGACCTGGAACAGCCGGAACGGGAGCTCGCCGCCGTACTCCGACAGCTTCGCGTCGGCGGGGGTGCCGAACATGATGGGCGCGTACCAGGCCCCGTTGGCCATCAGGATCAGACCGACGACGGCGAGCGCGATGCCGGTGGCGTGGGTGGAGGGTTTCATGGACATGTGCGGATCCCTTCGGACGGTGGCCGCCGGACGCGGCCTCGTGTGCCTACGGTCCCCCGCAGGTGTTCCCCGCCGACAGAGTCAGATCTCCCCCGGTCCCGGGAAGTTTTCCCATGCAGGCCCCCCGTTGGACGCGGGTGCCGGGCCCGTGGGCTAGGGTCGGGACATGACCGGCCAGGCCACGTTCCGGACCGTGAGTGTCCGGGCCAGACGCCCGTCGTCGTTTGCACTGAAGCAGACCATGGCGATCACGGGCGTGGTCTTCGTCGCCTTCGTCTTCGTGCA
>CAZPSO010000165.1:0-6197 GCA_964588895.1 uncultured Tessaracoccus sp. | reverse complement strand
CCTGCATCGGCCCCACGTTGTCGATCGTGCTGACCATGGCCCTCAACGAGGGCTCGGCCGGCTCCGGCGCCCTCTTGGCGTTCATCTACGCCCTTGGGCTGGGGTTGCCGTTCCTGGTGTTCGCCGTGGCGTTCACCAGGATGGGCAGGAGCCTGGAGTGGCTGAAGCGCAACCAGCGGGGCATCCAGATCGCCGGGGGAGTCCTGATGATGGCGGTGGGCATCGCCATGGTCTCCGGGCTGTGGGACATCCTGATCGGCGTCATGCGCCAGTGGGCGGCCGCCTTCGGGACCATCCTGTGAGCTCCGGCACGTCCTCCGAGGCCGCGCCGGCGCTCAAGGGCGTCGAGTTCTTCCGCTGGATCTGGACCCAGTTGACCAGCATGCGTACCGCGTTGTTGCTGTTGTTCCTGCTGGCGCTGGCAGCCATCCCCGGGTCGCTGGTGCCGCAGACGTCCATCTCACCCATCGAGGTGATGGACTTCAAGGCCGAGAACCCCACCCTGGACCGCTTCTTCGAGCCGCTGGGCATGTACGACGTGTACAGCTCACCCTGGTTCTCCGCCATCTACATCCTGTTGTTCGTCTCCCTCGCCGGCTGCATCATCCCGCGTATCGGCACTTACCTGCGGGCCCTGCGGACCCCCCCACCGAGGCTGCCCAAACGTCCCGAGCGGATGGCCACCAGCACCGTTGTGCCGGCCGACGCCGGATCCATCGACCGTGCCGCTGACTGGCTGCGCTCGAAGCGCTATCGCGTCAACGTGACCGAGGAGGGCGTCAGCGCCGAACGCGGCTACCTGCGGGAGGCCGGCAACCTCACCTTCCACACCGGGCTGGTGTTCATGCTGGTGGGGTTGGCGCTCTCGGCGCTGTACGGCTTCCAGGGCAGCGCCGTCGTGGTGGAGGGCCACTCGTTTTCCAACGTGATCACCCAGTACGACGACTTCACCCACGGTGGGCTCTATGACGCAAACTCCCTGGAGCCATTCACCATCACGGTCAACAGGTTTCACGCCGAGTTCGAGACCGGCGACGTGCAACGCGGCGCCGCCCGTCGGTTCGACGCCGAGGTCACCGTCACCGAATCCGGCTCCGCACAGGACCGCCTCCTGCAGGTCAACCACCCCCTGACGCTCCCGCGCGGCACCCAAGTCAACCTCCTCGGCCACGGCTATGGCGTGCTGGTCACCGTCACCGACGGCAACGGCGACGTCGCCTTCTCCGGCCCCGTGGTGATGCTGCCGCAGGACGGCAACTTCGCATCCGTCGGCGTGGTCAAGGCCCCCGACGCCCGACCCGACCGGCTGGCTTTCGAGGGTTTCTTCTTCCCCACGGCCGTCCTCAACGAGACGGGACCGCATTCGGTCTTCCCCGACGCGTTCAACCCGGAGCTCTACCTCAACGCCTGGTTCGGCGAACCGAAGGTGGAGACCGGCAAACCCGAGAGCATCTACGTGCTCGACGCCGAAGGCCTGGAACCGGTGGTGGGCGACGTCGAGGACGACCGGTTGCGGATGCGCCTGTTTCCCGGGGACAGCTACGAACTGCCCGACGGGTTGGGCACCATCACCTTCGACGGGTGGGACCGCTGGGTCAAGCTGCAGATGAGCGAGACGCCCGGCAACACGATGACCCTGGTCTCCCTCAGCGTGGCCATCGGTGGACTCATCCTCAGCCTCTACATCAAGCCGCGCCGCCTGTTCGTGCGGGTCACCGGCACCAGCGCCGCCGTGGCCGGCCTGGACCGCTCCGACACCGCCACAGGTCTCGATGACGACGTCGCGGAACTGGCTGGCGTGGTCAGGGTTACGGGATCCGGCCCCGAACCGGCACAATTGGCCAGCGGGACCCTTGGGAGGAATGAATGACGATAGGGCAGCTGTCCGACACTTCGATGGTGCTGGCCGCCGTTGGTTACCTGGTTGCGTTCGCGCTCCACAGCATCGAGTGGGCGGCCGCCCGGGACCTGGCGGGCGAGCGGCCCGCCGACGGCAGTGAGGACGCCAGGCGGATCCGCGTCGACATGTTCGGGCGGCTCGCCGTGGCAGCCACCGTGGTCTCCGCGTTCCTTCACATACTGGCTGTCGTCACCCGAGGGCTCGCTGCCGAGCGCTACCCGTGGGGCAACATGTACGAATTCATCTCCTCGGCCCTCGCGTTCGCGGTGATCATCTACCTGGTGGGCGTGTGGCGCTGGAAGATGCGCTGGCTCGGCCTGGGAGTCACCCTGCTGGCCACCGTCGGGCTCGGGCTGGCCGTGACGGTCTTCTACGTCGACGTCGCCCCGCTGGTACCGGCCCTCCACTCCGTCTGGTTCATCGTCCACATCGTCGCTGCTGCCATCGCCGGCGCCGCTTTCAACCTCGGCGCCATCGCCTCCATCCTGTTCCTGATCCGCTCACGCCTGGAGCAGAGGGGTCCGCTCACCGGCTACCTCGCACGCCTCCCGTCCACCCGCACACTCGATTTGGTGTCCTACCGTCTGCACGCGTTTGCCTTCCCGCTGTGGACCTTCACGATCGTGGCCGGGGCCATCTGGGCCCAGTACGCGTGGGGCAGGTTCTGGAACTGGGACCCCAAGGAAACCTGGTCGTTCGTCACGTTCGTGGTCTACGCCGCCTACCTCCACGCCCGGGCCACCGCCGGCTGGCGCGGCAAACCGGCCGCCTGGATCGCTATCGTCGGGATCATGACCTTCTGGTTCAACTTCATCGGGGTGAACCTCCTGTTCAGCGGATTGCACTCATACGCAGGAATCTGATGTGTGATGGCTCCCGGGGCTGACACCCAGTGGCTCGTCGACATCCACGACGAGCACGGTGCGACGCTGCACCGGCTGTGCGCCATGCTCGGGGCCGAATCGGACTCGGAGTTCATCCTGCGCTCCGGCCTGATCGCTCTCTCGCGCAGGGGCCACCGCGTGGTGGATCCTTCCGAGCAGATCGAGTTCTTGCAGGAACACGTGGTGCACCAGGCCCGCAGCGCCCGGGGCAGTGGAAGCCTGGAGTTCCAGGACGTCGCCGAGTCCCGGCAGCGCGAAATCCTCGACGCCATGCGCGTCATGCCGGTGCGGCTGGGCGAGATCCTGGTGGTGGGCCACTACCTCTCCGCGTTCGGCCCCGAACTGGCCACCATCATGCGGATGACCGTGCGTGCCACCAACCTGCGACTCGAGGAGGCACTCGACGAGTTGCGCCGCGCTGTCGGCGATCCCACGCCGTCATCGCTTCCCGGGGTGATCGAGTCGCTGTCGCAGGAAGTCACCGCCGCCCTGCGCAGCGCCGCACGACTGGTGAGCGCCCCCACCGCGGACGATCTGGAGGAAGAACTCGAGGACCACCAGGATGCCTCCCGTACCCGCGTGGCCTGGTACCTGGCCGTACCCCTGATGGTGATCTCCCTGTTCGTGGGATTCCTGGTGGCCGGAGCAGATGCTCCCGGGACCACCCAGGCCACCCCCAGCCCCGCCGTGACCCTGGAACCGGAACCGGCCACGTCCAGGTCGCTGCCCGCACGGGTGCGCTCGGTGCCGGTCTACTACGTGGGCCGCGAGGATCGGGACCTCTACCGTGAGCACCGTGACCTGGCCTCCACCGGGGACCTGGTGCGTGCCGCCATCGAGGCCACGCTGGCCGTCGCGCCGCGGGATCCTGACTACCGGTCCATGTGGTCCACGGGCCGATTGCTGGACACCCACATGAGTGGCAACGCGCTGACCGTGGACCTGTCCGCCGATGCCTTCGAGGGTATCGAGACCCCCGCGGACGCCGACCTGGCGGCGCTGCAGATGCTCTACACCGCCAGTGACCTGATCGGGAACCCGGAGCTGGTGATCCACTTCCGCCAGGACGGTGGCCCCCCACCCCAGACGTTCCAGCACCAGAGCGACGGAGTGGGCAGGCAGGGGCTGGACCCGATGCCCTTGCTGTGGATCACGGCTCCCCGCAACGGGCAAGAACTCAACCCGGGGCAAATGTTGGTGGTGGGCACCGTCAAACCCGGCGCCAGCGCCCCCGTCGTCACCGTTACCCGTGACTCAGGGGAGCAGATCCTGAGCGCCACCGCCACCCCGGCCGAGCAACCGAACTCCGAGGGGTGGCTGGTGTGGACCATCTCCGTCATCGTGGAGCCCGGCGCCTACACCGTGCACGCCGTCTCCCAAGTGACCGACGGGGCAACCGTGCGCTCCACCGTGCAGGACAAGAACATCACGGTCGAGTGACGCGCCCGGCACCGGTTGGCCCACCACAGTTCGTCGGCGCGGGATGCCTGCCCATGTGTGACCCCCTGGGATCGGAAATCTCGATCGGAATCAACCGGGTCGGCTCCCCGCGCTCGATCAGCGCTTGATGACCTGTTGCGCCAGGCGCGCGGAGATCGTCGTCGGCACCAGACGGTTGGCGCCCGCAGTGAGGCGGTTGAGCAGGCCGTCCACCACCTCGGGCCGGCGCTTGCGCAGGGCGGTGAAAGTGTTGTCCACCACGTCCTGGACCGTGCGCCGGTTCCTCATCCTTGCTCCGTCCCCGGCGTTGGAGAAGAAATCCGTCTCGGTGGGGCCGGGACTGATGCACACCACGCGCACGCCCGTGTCGCGGTACTCGGCCCACAGGGCATGGGAGAAGGAGCGCACGTACGCCTTGGAGGCGGCGTAGACGGCCCATCCCGGGATGGGCTGGAAGCCGGCGGTGGAGGCGACGTTGATCACGGCTCCGCGGTTGCGCTCCCGCATCTGCGGCACCAGGGCGCGTGTCAGTTCCGTCAGGGCCGTCACGTTGAGTTCCACCTCCTGCGATAGGCGGTGGGCGGGAAGGTCGTGGAAGGGTCCCAGAGTGCCGAAGCCGGCGTTGTTGACCAGGGTGTGGACCTCGCGGCCGGCGAGGTCCTCGATGAGCTGGGCGCGCGCGTCGGGGTTGCTCAGGTCGGAGGGGAGCACGTCGGCCTCGACGCGGTGGGCCCTGCGCAGGTCCGCGGCGATCCGCTCCATCTCTTCCCGGCGCCGGGCCACCAGCACCACGTTGGCCCCCTGCCTGCCCAGTTCGCGGGCAAAACCCTCGCCCAACCCGCCAGATGCTCCTGTCACCACAGCCCACGATGTGCTCATCGTGCCAGTCTAGGAGACTCCCACGGCATGCCATGATTGGACCATGCAGCATTTCGACGTGTGTGTGATCGGCTCCGGCTCCGGAAACTCCATCATCGACGAAAGGTTCGAGAACAAGCGCGTGGCACTCGTCGAGCGCGACCCGGTCTTCGGGGGGACCTGCCTCAACCGCGGTTGCATCCCCACCAAGATGTTCGTACTCCCGGCAGACTTGGCCCTCTCCCCGGTGGAGGCGAAGCGGCTCGGCGTCGACCTGCGGTTCCACGGGGCCGATTGGCGAAGCATCCGGGACCGCATCTTCGGCCGGATCGACCCCATCTCCGAAGCCGGCAAGGCGTGGCGGCAGCAGAACGCACACGTCACGTTGTTCGGGGGCGACGCCAGCTTCGTCGACCCGCACACCCTGGCGGTGGGCGAGGAGCGCTTCACCGCAGACCAGTTCGTGATCGCCACGGGATCCAGGCCCAGCGAACTTCCCGTCGAAGTCCCCGAGGAATTCGCCGACCGGGTCCACACCTCGGACACCGTGATGCGCATGGACGAGTTGCCGGACCGGATCGTCATCGTCGGTGCTGGATTCGTGGCGATGGAGTTCGCGCACATCTTCAGCGGTCTGGGTGTGGAGGTCACCATCCTGCACCGCTCCGATGTGGTGCTGAGGAGCGAGGACCGCGAAATCTCCACCATCTTCGCCGAGCAGATCTCCCACCGGGTCAAGCTCCGCCTCAACCAGATGGTCACCGCCATCGAGCACGGACCGGCCGACGACCTGCAGGTCATCACGCAGGACCGCAACGGCATCGATTACCTCTACCTGGCCGACGCGGTGCTGGTGGCCACCGGCCGCATCCGCAACTCCGACACCCTGAACCTGACTGACGCCGGAGTGGACTTCGCCGTGGACGGACAGATCCGCGTCGACTCCACCCAACGCACCAGCCAACCCCACATCTGGGCGCTCGGAGACGTCTCGTCGGACTACATGCTCAAGCATGTGGCCAACGCTGAGGCGCGCACCGTCCAGCACAATCTCCTGCACCCCGAAGACCCGATCAGGACCGACCACCGCTACGTGCCCAGTGCCGTGTTCTCCA
>CAZPSO010000164.1:0-6250 GCA_964588895.1 uncultured Tessaracoccus sp. | reverse complement strand
ACTCGTCCAGCGTGGTGGCGCCGATCATCCTCAGTTCGCCGCGGGCCAGCATGGGCTTGAGCATGTTGCCCGCATCCATGGAACCCTCTCCGGTGGCGCCCGCGCCGACGACGGTGTGGAGCTCGTCGATGAACGTGATGACCTGGCCCTCGGCCTCCTTGATCTCGTTCAGGACGGCCTTCAGCCGCTCCTCGAACTCGCCGCGGTACTTGGCACCGGCCACCATGGAGGCAAGATCGAGCGCCACCAGGCGGCGGTCGCGCAGGGAGTCGGGCACGTCGCCCTCCACCAGGCGCTGCGCCAGGCCCTCGACCACGGCGGTCTTGCCCACGCCGGGCTCGCCGATCAGCACCGGGTTGTTCTTGGTGCGGCGGGCCAGCACCTGGACCACGCGGCGGATTTCGGAGTCGCGACCGATGACCGGGTCGAGCTTGCCGGAACGGGCCTTCTCGGTCATGTCGATGGAGTACTTGTCCAGTGCGGACTCGCCGCCCTCGGCCTCTGCCGAGGTGACCCGCTTCCCGCCCCGACCCTGGTTGAAGGCCTCGCTGAGGGCATCGGGCGTGGCGCCGGCCTGGCCGAGGATGCGCTTGGCCGGGGATTCCACGTCGGCCAGGGCGATCAGGAGGTGTTCGGTGGCGACGAATTGGTCACCCAGCGACTGCGCCGTCGTCTCGGCGGATGCCAGCACCCGCGCCAGCGAGCCGGCCAGGGCCGGCTGGGTCACGGAACTGCCGCTGGTACTGGGCAGCTTGGCGATGGCCGCCTCTGCGGCCTGATCAATGGCGGTGGCATCCGCACCCACGGCCTCCAGGAGGGCGCCGACGGTGTTGTCGGGCACCATCAGGAGGCCGTGCAGCAGGTGTTCCGGTTCGGCCTGGGGGTTGCCATTGGTGAGAGCCTGGCGTACCGCCGAGGTCACGGCGTCGCGGCTCTTGGTGGTGAGCTTCTCGGTGTCCATGGGGCTCCTTCAAGGGATTCGTTCAAAGTTGAGTCTACTACACTCAACGCTGCTCGTGCCCGTTCTATTCCGGTGGCCACTCCGGGCCCCCGGGACGAATCGACCAACAAGTGCCGGTTTATGGCCACGCACTGCCAGGTAAGGCGGGTTGGGTGACGATACGTCCCGCCCACCCGGGAGCCCCGCCACAAACGGCGATCCGCGCGGGCCGAAGCCTGCGCGGATCGCCGTCGGAATTCTCGTGGCTGTGTCAGGCCGGAACGCGGCGCAAGATGTCGCGGTTGCCGGTGAGCACCAGTTCGGTGATGACCTCCTCGGCATTCTCCTCCGACACGTCGACGGCGATGGCCACCTCGGCGACGAGGGGCTCCAGGGCGTCGCGCAGGAGCTCGCGCTCTCCCATGGAGATACCGCGTTCCTCGCGGCGGCGGATGAGGTCGCGGGCCACCTCGGCGATCTGTAGCGCCTCACCGCTGGAGAGCTTGAGGGCGTTGGCCTTGATCCGTCGCGCCCAGACGGACTCCTCGCCGACCGTTTCGGCACAGAACACATCGGCGAGCCGATCCAGTTGCGACTTGTTCGCCACCTGGCGCAATCCCACGGCATCGACCGTCGCCATTGGGACGGCGATCGTCATGTCGTTGCTCCCCACCAACAGTTCGACGTAGTCGACTGCCTTGCCCTTGATCATCCGGCTTTGGTGTCCGGTGACCTTGGCGGGGCCGTGGTGGGGGTGGATAACGGTGCAACCTGCGGAAAGCGGCATAAAGTAACCATCTGCTGGACGAAGCGGCACTGATCCGACGTAGCTGGTCGCCCTGAGCGGGACGCAGGTGCCCCGCCGGCCCCGCTGAGGACCGGTCCGCACCCGCGAATCAGTATGTCAATTGTATCAATATCACTGCTCGAGACCTCTAAGTTGCCGGCGGTTGCCAAGGCTTGGGCCGGGTCGCTGAGCTGGCCCACCACAGCAAAACGACGGCGATCCCTGCAGCCCCTGGGGCCACGCGGATCGCCGTCGCTTGGGTAATGCGTCAGGCGGCCACCGGTTCGAAGGCGACGCGCTTGCCGGTGGTGACCATCTCCGTGATGGCCTCTTCGGCACGCTCCTCGCTGACGTCGGCAGCGAGGGCCATCTCGGCCACCAGGGGGCCAAGGCCGTCGCGCAGGAGCTCGCGCTCTGCCAAGGAAATGCCGCGCTCCTCGCGGCGGCGGATGAGGTCGCGAATCACCTCGGCGATCTGCAACGGCTCGCCGGTGATCAACTTGCCGGAATATGCCTTCATGCGGCGCGCCCAGGTGCCGTCAACATCGGTGGTCTCGGCGCACAGGGTCTTGTACAGGCGGTTCATTTGGGTCTTGTTGGCCACATCGCGCAATCCGATTTCATCCGCCGTCTTGACGGGGATGGCGATGGTCATTTCGTTGGCGATGACCTGCAGTTCCGCGTAGTCCACGGACTTGCCGCGCAACTTCCGCGTGACATGACCGATGACGGTCACGGGGCCGTGGTGAGGATGGATGACGGTTCGACCAAGAGAAAGCGACATAGAGGACTATCTGCTGAAAGAAGCGACACTGATCCGACTTAGCTGGCCGTCCCGGTTTCCACACGAGGACACGGGCGCCCCGCCGAACCTCTCGGGAGACCGGATCCGCGCCCGCGAATCAGTATTCACCATCATAGCAAAAACCGCAGTCAAACGCCAATTGACCGGTGTTCAGTCCGGACTTGGCCTGCTCGGTCATCCGGATTCGGAGGCGGCCCACTCGGCCACCCGGCGAGTGCTCTCCTCCTCGGAGAGGTCCTCCACGCGCGTCATGAGGGTCCAGCGGACGCCGAACGGGTCGCGGATGGATGCGAACCGGTCGCCGGAGACGAAGGTGGTGGCCGGCTCCCTCACCGTCGCTCCCGCTTCGACGGCCCGCGTCAGCAGCGCGTCGACGTCGCCGCAGTACAGGCCCAACGAGTAGCAGTCGGCCTCCCCCGCTGGCGCCTCCACCAGGCCGAAATCAGGATTGGGTTCGCCCAGTTGCAGGCGGCCGACGCCGAAGTCGAGCTCCGCGTGGACGACGAAGCCACCCATTTCCGTGACGTCGACGACACGGGCGCTCAGGACGTCGCGGTAGAAGCCGATCGCCTCGGCCGCGCCTGCCACGGCGATGAAAGGGGTGAGGCTGGTGAATCCGTGAGGGACGCCCTCGGTGGTGTGCTGGCCCGAGACGCCAGCGGTTGGCTGCGTAGTGTGTTCCATGGGCCAAAGCTACGGCGACGGCACCTGCGCGGCTTGGAAATTCGCGACACCTTGAGGAGCGCCCGTGATGAGCGACGTCCACGATCCACGCGGGGTCCTGTATCCCTCGCGTCTGCCCACGTTCCACCGCGAGCCCCCGCAGGCGCCTCTTGACGTGCTGGTGCGGTGGTTCTGGATCCCCCGCTGGAGGCTGGCACCCGGGCGCACGTCGCGGCAGGAGCTGCTGCAGTTCCCCGCCAGCAACCTGGTGGTGGAGCCTGACGGCGTCACCATCTCCGGTCCCGCCACCCGCAGTTCGTTTCGGGATCTGACGGGCACCGGATGGGCGGTGGGCGCCCTGCTGCGACCCGCCGGCCTGGCCACGCTCGGCATCCAGCCGGCTGACATCCGTGACGCCTCGCGCCCGTTCGAGGCCCCGGACCTCCACGCGGCCGTGCTGCAGGCCATGGCCAACGCCGACGAGGACAAGGGACGCACGCTCGCCGTGGCGGCCTTCACCGGCTGGTGGGAGGCGCACCCGGGCGAGCCCGATGAGGCGGCGCTGCTGGCCAACGCCTTGGAGGATCTCATCGCCGGTGACGAGACGGTGGTGCACGTGGACCAGGCAGCGCGCCGCCTGAACATCTCCGTGCGCACCCTCCAGCGGCTGGCGGACCGCTACGTCGGGGTCCCTCCGTTGGCGATCATACGGCGCTACCGGCTGCAGAACGCGGCGCAGCGGCTACGCGAGGAGCCCGCGGTCACCATCGCCGACGTCGCCGCCCAACTGGGCTACTCGGACCACTCCCACCTGACCGCCGACTTCAAACGAGTTCTCGGCTTCACGCCGCGAACCTACCGGCAGGACCGCGGCAGTGGTTGACTGGACGGACGAAGGAGGAAGACATGATTGCCAGGTTTGCTCCCCCCTCCAAGGCCGACGGCGCGGTGGATGCCGTGGTGATCGGCGCGGGACACCACGGGCTGGTCTCGGCGGCCCTGCTGGCCGATGCGGGCTGGGACGTGCTGGTGCTGGAGGGTCGCTCCAAGCCGGGGGGCGCGGTCGCGTCCACCACCATCGACGGGTTCATCGTCGACGAGTTCTCCTCCTGCTACCCGTTGGGCAAGGCATCCCCGGTGCTGCAGGCACTGGACCTGCACGACCATGGGTTGGAGTGGGCCGACCGCCGGCCGTCGGTGGTCCACGTGGCCGATGCCGGGGACGAGACCGGCTCGGCCGTGGAGGCCACCCCGGAAGCCACCGCTGCCGCCCTGGACGCGGACCATCCCGGTGACGGCGAGGCCTGGCTGAAGCTGACCTCGGGGTGGCGTCGCGTGAAGGAGCCCTTGCTGGATGCGCTACTGCACGGGTGGCCCCCCGTCGGCGCGGGCGCCCGCCTGGTACGCACGCTCGGGGCCGCCGGCCTGCTGGACTTCGCCCGGTTCGCCCTGTTGCCCTCCGGCCGGATGGGCGAGGAGTGGTTCGGCGGCGAGCGCGGCCGCGACATCCTGGCGGGCAACGCCGCGCATGCCGACGTGTCGCCGCTGGCCCCCGTGAGCGGGGTGATGGGCTTCATCATGTCCATGCTTGCCCAGGACGTGGGCTTCCCCGTCCCCCGCGGCGGTGCCGGTGCGCTGGCCGAGGCCCTCACGTCGCGGGCGAAACACGCGGGAGCCGAGATCCGGTTCGACACCCCCGTGACCGACATCACGGTCTCTGGCGGCCGCGCCGTCGGTGTCCGCGCCGCCGACGGGACGCAGATCCAGGTCCGGCGTGCCGTCATCGCCGACGTCGCCGCCCGCTCCCTCTACCGCGACCTGCTTGCCGCCAACGACGTGCCGTCGGGCCTCTTGACGCGCCTGGACCGGTTCGTGTGGGACCCGCCGACGTTGAAGCTGAACCTGCTGCTCGACGGCACCATGCCCTGGCGGGCCTCCCGGGCACGGGACGCGGCGGTGGTGCACGCCGGCGTCTCGGCACCGGAGATGGTGCGCTGGCACGCCGACATCGCCGCCGGCAAGGTGCCCGAACGCGCGTTCGCGCTGGTGGGGCAGATGACCACAGCGGATCCGACGCGCTCGCCGTCGGGCACGGAATCACTGTGGGCCTACACCCACCTCCCCCACGGTCCCGCCGAGGCCCTCGACGGGTTGGCGCAGGAGTCCCTGGGGACGGTGGAGGCGATGTTCGACGAACTGGCCCCCGGCTGGCGCGACCTGGAGCGCCGACGGTGGCTCCAAACCCCCTCCGACCTCGAGGACTCAGTCCCGAACCTGGTGGCCGGTGCATTGGGCGCAGGCACCACGCAGCTGTTCCAGCAGGGTCCGTGGCGCCCGGTGGCCGGGCTGGGTGGGCCCTTCACCCACGTGCAGGGCCTGTATCTCGGGTCCGCCGCCACCCACCCGGGCGGCGGTGTCCACGGCGGAGCTGGCCTCAACGCGGCCCGCGCGGCGCTGCGGGACGCTCGCTGGTGGTCACGGCCCCTCGGCAAGGCCGCCTCGAAGGCCCAAGAACTCCTGCACCGCAGGGAGCCCGACTTCTAGCTAGCGGCCCGGCGTGCGGGTGAACCGGGCGTGCGCCGTCGCCTCGTTGATCTGGATGATCCGGCCGCGCTGGTCCTCGCAGCGCTCCACCATGGAACGGCAGAATTCCACGTCCAGACGGTCGTCGATCTCGCTGAGCACCACCAGCGTGTCCCACATCATCTGCTGCGCACGGACAGCGCCGGCCAGGGCGTCGAACTCGGCCTGGGTGGCCTTGCCGTCCTCGTTGCGCAACAGGTTGATGGGGTTCAGTCGGCCGGCGACAGCCGCCAAGCCGGAGGCCACGTTGCGCAAGGTGCTGATCTCGTAACCCAAATCCGTGATGAGCGCCTTGACCTTGGCGTGGGAGTCCTTCAGTCCCTCATGGAGTTGCAGGAAGGAGGATTCCCACTCGGTGTCCTTCCAGGTGTCGGCCGCTGCCTTGAACGCCTGCACGCCCGCGTCGGCGGCGAAGAGATGCTGGTTGAGGTAAGCGGAGTACTTGTCGTGATCCAGTTCGACACCCTGCATG
>CAZPSO010000163.1:0-6265 GCA_964588895.1 uncultured Tessaracoccus sp. | reverse complement strand
TCAACGCCATCGCCAACCCGACCATGCCCGAACTGGGTGAGCGCTACATGGGAACCGTGGTCAAGACCACCACCTTTGGGGCGTTCATCTCGCTGCTTCCCGGCAAGGACGGCCTGCTCCACATCTCCAAGATGCGCGAACTGAACGGCGGCAAGCGTGTCGACGAGGTGGAGGACGTGGTCTCCGTCGGCCAGAAGCTGCAGGTGGAGATTGCGGAGATCGACCCCCGCGGCAAGCTGTCGCTGGTGGCCGTCTCCGACAACGGCGACGAAGACTCGGACGAGGACTCCGACGACGAGTGATCGCCTGAACTGATCGAAACGAGGGGCGGGTGGCCGGTGCGGCCACCCGCCCCTCGTCCTTTCGTGTCCCGGGCCCCAGGGTGGCTGCAGGTAGGATTGCCGGTGATGAACGAGCGCCCTGCCCCCGAATTCACCCTGCGCTGGATGCACTGGCTGGCGTTGTTCGTGCTCGCGCTCGTCGTGGTGCTCGGCGGTACCCGGATGTGGATCAGCGCGGGGGTCGGTGTCGGCGTGGTCCTGGGCCTGCTGGCGCTGCGCCCCTACAGCACGCGCACCCGCGTCGGACTGGTGCTGGGAGCCCTCGTCCTGGCAGGAGGGCCGCTCGTCTGGGTCATCACGCAACTCGCCGCGCAGTAGCGATATAGGTTGGTTCCCAAAGAGTTCAAGTACCTCCGGGAGGAGCAGGCATGAGGGAGATCCGGGTAGGAATCTTCGGGTTCAGCGGCAAGATGGGGCGCGAGGTGGTGAACGCGGTCGCCAACGCCGACGGCATGACCATGGTGGGAGGCGTCGACCTGGGCGATCCGCTGGAAAACATCGGGCGCGCCGAGGTGGTGGTGGATTTCACCCACCCTGACGCCGTGATGGAACACATCGAATGGTGCTTCGCCAGCGGGCGGCACATGGTGATCGGCACCACGGGCTTCACCGACGAGCGCCTCGCCCGGGTCCGCGAGCTGTGCGAGGAACACCCGCAGGTCGGCATCGTGCTCGCCTCCAACTTCTCCATCGGGGCCGCCATGATGATGAAGTTCGCGGAGATCGCCGCCCCCTTCTACCCATCGGTCGAGATCATCGAACTGCACCACCCGGGCAAGGCCGATGCACCCTCGGGCACCTCCGCCACCACGGCGCGGAGGATCGCCGCTTCGCGCGCGGCCGCCGATCGCGGACCAGTCCCGGACGCCACCGTGCACGACGCAGGCGCCCGGGGAGCCGTCGTGGACGGTATCCACATCCACGGAATCCGGCTCCAGGGGTTGGTGGCACACCAGGAGGTGCTGTTCGGAGAGGACGGGGAGACACTCACCGTCCGCCACGACTCCCTGGACCGCTCCAGTTTCATGCCCGGCGTGGTGGCCAGCATCCGACACGCCGTGGACAATCCAGGCCTGGTGCAGGGGATCGAGTCGATCATCGGCCTGGAGTGACCAACGGCCCGACCGGCCCGTCATCATCCCCACCAGCGACTGGGCGCCCTATGTGGGCAGCGACCTGACCGATGACGGCCCGATCCCCGCCGTGACGTGACATTGGTCACAACGAACCGGTGACGGTGCCCCCTGCCGGCCGGGCCGCTTTCAGCGGAGGGTTGGTGTCATGAGCACACCCGCCATCACAGCCACCGGCCTCACCAAGCGCTACGGCACCCTGACCGCAGTCGATGCCCTCCACCTGGAGGTGCCCCAGGGCCAGATCCTGGCCTTCCTCGGCCCCAATGGGGCCGGCAAGTCCACCACCACCGAAATGATCCTCGGTCTGGTGCGTCCCGACTCCGGCAGCGTCCGGGTCTTCGGAGCGCCGCCTGACACTGCGATACGGCGTGGGGACGTCGGCGCCATGCTGCAGAACGGGGCACTGCTGGGTGACACCAACGTGGCCGGGGTGTTGCGCACCCTGCACGGCATCCACGCCCATCCGCGCCCCCTGGACGAAGTCATCGAACGCGCGGAGCTGCGCGACGTCCTGAAGACTCCCACCGGCAAGCTCTCCGGCGGCCAGGCCCAGCGGGTCCGTTTCGCCATGGCGATCATGGGCAGCCCGCGGCTGCTGATCCTGGACGAGCCCACCGTCGGAATGGACGTCGCACTTCGTCGCCGGTTCTGGGCCCAGATGGATGACATCGCCGCCCGGGGCTGCACCGTCGTGTTCGCCACGCACTACCTCGACGAGGCCGACAGTGTCGCCGAGCGGATCGTCGTGATCAACGACGGGCGTCTGGTGGCCGATGGCACGGGGCAGGAGATCAAGCAGAAGGTCGGCGGCCGGCACATCACGTTCACGGGTCCGGACGCCGACTACTCCACCCTGCCGGGCGTTGTGTCGGTGGACCTCGACGGTGGGCGACATCGGCTCGTCAGCAGCGACAGCGACCAGACCCTCCGGCGGTTGCTCAACGACTTCGACATCCACGGCATCGAGGTGACCTCAGCCCGGCTCGAGGATGCCTTCGTCACCCTCACTCACCAAGGAGCATGACATGACCACCCTCACCGCCACTGCCACCACCATCACCCCGCCCGGCCCACGAGAGCCCCGGGCCGGTGGCCGTCGCGTCCTTGCCTACCTGTGGTCCACGCTGCGGATGGCCCTGACGGACTGGGCGTTCCTCGGCTTCATCATCGCCATGCCGAGCGCCATGTACCTGTTCTTCGGCACGCTGTACGGTGCCGACGACATGGGGGGCATGGACTACAAGCAGCATGTCCTGGTCATGATGGCCACCTATGGGGCCATGGGCTCCGCGCTGGCCGCTGGGGCCACGATCCAGGTGGAGCGGGCCACCGGATGGTTCCGCCAGCTCATGCTGACCGCACTGACCCCCGCGGAGTTCTTCGGGACCCGGATGCTCGGTGCCCTGCTGGTCGTCGTCCCGCCCGTGGTGGTGGTGCTGATGGTGGGCGCGCTGACGGGTGTGCGCCTGCAGCCGGAGACGTGGCTGGCCATCGTGGGGGTCTCACTCCTGGTGCTTCTCCCATTCGTGATGATGGGGCTGGTGGCGGGGCTGTGGCTGAAACCGTCGGCAGCTGGCGGGGCCACCACGTTCCTGATGTTGGCCATGGCCATGCTGGGGGGCATGTGGGTGCCGCTGGAGCAGATGCCGGAGGTGCTGCAGGGCATCGGGCGGATGCTGCCGTCGTACTGGGCCGCCCGGTTCACCCTCCTGCCGGTCGTGGGCGGTCCCGTGCCGGTGCGGGGAGTGGTGACCCTCCTTGCGTGGATCCTCGGCATGGCCGTGCTGGGTGTGGTGGGATACCGTCGAGCGATCTCTCATTCCAGGCGGTGAGCCGATGACAAAGAGCATGACCCTTCCCGCCCCCGCGTTTGATGCGGGGGCAGTTGGCCTGCCGTGGCACCGGCGTGCGTGGCGGCAGGGCGTGGCCTACCTGCTGCCCAACATCACCTTCTTGGCCCTGCCTGCGTTCCTGAGCAGGGACGGCCTCCCGACCGGGCGCTGGTTGCTGCTGTTGCTGCTCCTGGCTGCCATTGGAGTGGTGTTCGTCGGCGTATCCATCGTGGCCGGTTGGTCCCCGGGCGCGCGCCGGAGATGGATCGCGCTGTTGGCCGGGCTGATCCTCGCCATGGCGATGGTCGGATCGGATGCGGTCCTCGTCTCCTACTTCGCGCCGTTCATCTGCGGTGCCACGGCCCTGCTCATTCCATGGCGATCGGCCCGGACCGTGATCCTCGCCGCCGCGGCGCTCGGCGTGGTGATCGCCCTGGTGGAACGCGACGGGTTCGCTGCGGTGCTCGCGCTGGCAGCCGCCATGATCGGCATGAGCGTCGGCCAGGGCCTGGAGGGCGCACGGCTGCAGAACCAGCTCAGGCAGGCAGAGGAACGCACGGCTGTGCTGGCGGTGGCAGCAGAGCGTGAGCGCATCGCCCGCGACCTGCACGACATCCTCGGGCACTCGCTGACCACCATCGCCGTGAAGGCCGACCTCGCCAGCAGGCTCGCGGCCCGGGATGCCGAGGCCAGCCGCACGGAGATCGACGAGGTGGCGACCATTGCGCGTCAGGCGCTCGCCGACGTGCGAGCCACCGCCTCTGGGATGCGTGAGGTGCGACTCGCCAGCGAGCTGGCCTCCGCCAAGTCGGTCCTGCTGGCCGCAGGGATTGAGGCGCACGCGCCGTCGGCACTGCCGGTCATGGATGACCGCGACTCCGAACTGTTGGGCTACGTGGTGCGCGAGGCCATCACCAACGTGCTGCGCCATTCCGGAGCGGCAAACGTCCACATCCGGGTCACCGAGGATTTTCTGGAAGTGGCGGACGACGGATTGGGGATGACCGGGGAGCAGGCACGCTCCGGCCTGCGCGGTCTCGAGCAGAGGCTGCAGCAGGCGGGGTGGGCCCTCGTGGTGGCGGGTGATGGCGGCACCTCCGTGCGAGCATTCAGGCAGGGGCGATGATCACCGTCGTCGTGGCCGATGACCAGGCACTGATCCGATCCGCGGTGGCCACCACCCTGGGTTTCGAGGAAGACCTCGAGGTGGTCGGTCAGGCCGGCGACTGTGGTGAGGTGGTGCGTCTGGTGGCGAAGACCCGCCCTGATGTGTGCCTGCTTGACGTGCAGATGCCCCCGGGGGGACTCGATGTCGAGGATGGGATCGGTGCGATTCCCCTGGTCCACGAGGCTTCCTCCGCCACGCGGGTCCTGATGGTGACCACGTTCGGCCGGCCCGGCTATCTCCGACGGGCACTCGAGGCCGGTGCTGCCGGTTTCATGGTGAAGGACGCCCCGGCGGACGCTCTCATCGAGGGGATCCGGCGTGCCGCGCGGGGGCTGCGGGTGGTGGATGGCGAGCTGGCGGCTGCATCGCTGAGCCTTGGCTCCTCACCGCTCAGCAGCAAGGAGTCCGAGGTGTTGGCCGCAGCGTCGGGCGGCGCCTCCACCTCGCAGATCGCACGCGTGGTACACCTGTCCGAGGGCACGGTCCGCAACTACCTCAGCAGCGCCATCGGCAAGCTCGGCGCCCGGAACCGGGCAGAAGCCATCCGGAGCGCGACCGAGAACGGCTGGCTATGACCCCGTGGGGTCCTGGCGGATGTTCGTGTGCAGGCGGACCAGCTTGAGTGTGGCCGAACCGTTCTCCGTGCCCACCTCCTGGTGGGCACCGTCGGCCCCCCAGCCGCACTCCACCAGGAAGGCGCGCAAGCCGTCGGAGTCGCTGGGGATCCACATGGTGGCGGTTTCGTAGCCGTCCTTGCGCAGGGTGTCGACGGCGGCGTTGATCAGGCGGCCGGAGTGCTCGCCATGGGACTCGTCGTCGACGACGAACTCGGCCACGTGACCCGTGCGGAGCTCGGCATCGTCATCGGGGGAGGGCCCCACCACGACGAAGCCGACGACCTGCCCCTGCCCCAGGGCCACCATCACCCGAAAGTGGGCCAAGGGTGGCTTCACGATGGCTTCGTGCCATGTGCGGGCCATCTCGTCGGCGGGGACATCTTCCAGCGCGGACCGGGTGGCCGGATTGCGGCTCCAGACGCGTCTCTGGATGCGTGCGATGTCGACCGCCTCTGCGGGCATGGCCAGGCGGACGGAGTCGGGAACTGACATGGGGCTCAGTGTATGCGGCCAAGAATGAGCGGGCTTGTCGCTAGTCTGTGGGGGTGAATGATATCAAGCCCCCTCCCCGCCTGAAGTCCGGAACGCTGCGGGTCACCCCGCTCGGCGGTCTGGGTGACGTGGGCCGGAACATGGCATCCTTCGAGATCGACGGCCAGATCGCGCTCGTTGACTGCGGCGTGCTGTTCCCCGAGGAATCCCATCCGGGCGTCGACCTCATCCTGCCCGCCATCGACCACTTGGCGGACCGCCTCGATGACGTGGTGGCCCTGTTCCTCACCCACGGCCACGAGGACCACATCGGCGCGGTGCCCTACCTGCTGAAACGGCGCGCCGACATCCCGATCTACGGGTCGCGCCTCACCCTGGCGCTGGTGCGCAACAAGCTGAAGGAGCACCGCATCCGTGGCACCAAACTGAACGAGGTCACCGAGGGCGACCGGCTCATGGTCGGTGCCTTCGATGCCGAGTTCATCGCGGTCAACCACTCCATCCCCGACGCCCTGGCTGTCGTGCTGCGCACCAAGGCCGGCACCGTCCTACACACCGGCGACTTCAAGATGGACCAGTTGCCGCTGGATGGCCGCATCACGGACCTGCGTGCTTTCGCGCGGTTGGCAGAGGAGGGAGTCGACCTCTTCATGACCGACTCCACCAACGCGGAGGTCCC
>CAZPSO010000162.1:0-6277 GCA_964588895.1 uncultured Tessaracoccus sp. | reverse complement strand
GCTCCGGTCCCAACACCGGCCTGGGTGAGCTCCACCTGCCGGACCTGCAGCCCGGATCCTCGATCATGCCGGGCAAGGTCAATCCCGTGGTGCCCGAGGCGACGCTGATGGTGGCCTCCCGCGTGATCGGAAACGACGCCACCATCGCCTGGGCGGGCGCGTCCGGCTCCTTTGAACTGAACGTCCAGATCCCCGTGATGGGAACCGCGTTGCTGGAGTCAATCCGGCTGCTCAGCAACGCGGTCCGCATCCTGGCCGACCGCACCATTACCGGCCTGGTGGCCAATGTGGAGCGGGCGGAGACACTGGCCGGCATGAGCCCGTCGACGGTTACCCCCCTGAACCGTCTGATCGGGTACGAAGCGGCCGCGAAAATCGCCAAGCACTCCGTGGCCGAAGGGATCACCGTCCGCGAGGCGACGATCCAGCTCGGCTACGTCGAGCGGGGCGAACTGTCGGAAGAGGACCTGGACAAGGCCCTCGACCTGCTGTCTATGACCCGTCCCGGGGTCGCGAAGTAGGCACGCGTCTGCGTACGTCATCGCGTTGTGAGGGACCGGCCTCCCATGGGCTCACCCATGGGAGGTCGTCTCGGATGTGCCTGACCCCGTCCTCCAGCCCCAGGTAGCTGCCGTCGAGCAGGCGCCGGGCGAGCCGGCGGTCGGTGCTGTCGGAGTTCTTCCACAAGGCAGTGAACAGGGCCTCGATCCGGACGCGCGCCTGCTGGCAGAACGAGTCGGCCAGCTCGATCCCCTCGGGATGATCGGCGCGTTCCGCCCGGGCCCTGACGCAACTGGCCGCCATCGCGAACAGCTCCGCGCCGATGTCGACGGCCCGGCCCAGGAACGCCTGACGGTGCTCGAGCGCACCCTGCCAGCGGGCCATGCCGGCGAAGATGGAGCGCGCCAGCCGCCTGGAAGTGCGCTCCATCCAGCGCACGTGGTCGGCGAGCGGGCCAAACTCCGAGTAGGAGCCGGGCACCGTTCCGGCACCGAGCGCCAGGGTGGGCAGCCAGGTGGCGTAGAACCCGGTGGCGCGCCGCACGGCGCGGGCCTTGTCGCCCCGGGTGGCCTCGGGGTCCACGATGTCGCCGGCGACCTTGAGGTGCGCGTCGACCGCCTCCCGGGCGATCAGCAGGTGCATGATCTCGGAAGAACCCTCGAAGATTCGGTTGATGCGGATGTCTCGCATGATCTGTTCGACTTCGGCCGCCCGCTCTCCACGCGCCTCCAACGACTCGGGTGTCTCGTAACCACGCCCCCCGCGGATCTGCATCACGTCATCGCAAATCTTCCACGCCATCTCGGAGGCCCACAGCTTCAGCAACGCGGCCTCGATACGGATGTCGACGTTGTCCTCGTCGGCGATCATGCAGGAGAGCTCAAGGGCCGACTCCATGGCGTAGGTGGTGGCGGCGATGAAGGCCAGTTTGGTGGCGATGGCCTCGTGATCTCCGATCCGGCGCCCCCACTGGACCCTCTCGGCGGACCAGCCGCGCGCCACACGCAACGACCACTTGGACGCACCGAGGCACAGCGCCGGAATTGAGAGCCTGCCCGTGTTGAGGGTGCTGAGCGCGATCTTCAGGCCACGGCCCACGTCGAGGAGGACGTTGCTGGCCGGGACCTCCACGTCGTGGAAGCGCACCACTGCGTTCTCCAGCCCCCGCAGGCCCATGAAGGCATTGCGGTTCTCCACGGTGATGCCGGGGCTGTCCGCCTCGACGATGAAGGCGGTGATGCCGCCCTTGGCCCCTTCAGCCGCGGACACGCTGGCCATCACGACGAACAGGTCGGCCACGGTCGCGTTCGTGGCCCACAGCTTCACGCCGTTGAGCCGGAAGGCGCCCTCGACGGTCCGGTCGGCGGTGGTGCCGAGTCGTGCCGGGTCGGAGCCGACGTCGGGTTCGGTCAGCAGGAACGCGGAGACCTCTCCCGCCGTCACGCGGGGAAGGAACCGCTCCTTCTGTTCCTCGGTGCCGAACATGTTGAGCGGCTGCGGCACGCCGATGGACTGGTGTGCCGACAGCAGGGCACCGACGGAGGGGTGGGCGGACCCGAACAGCATCAGGGCCTTGTTGTAGTAGAGCTGGCTGAGGCCGACCCCGCCGTACTCCTGGCCCACCTTCATGCCGAACGCGCCCAGTTGCGCCAGGCCGGAGAAGACCTCGTCGGGGATCCTGGCCTCGCGCTCGATGCGCCGGGAGTCGATTTCATGCACCAGTTCGCGCGCCCTGACGAGGAACGCTTCGCCCTTCTCGCGCGCCTCGACAGTGGGTCGCGGCCAGGGGTCTATCAGGTCAAGGCGCAACCGGCCGAGGAACAGTTCCTTCGCGAAGCTGGGCTTCCTCCAGTCGGACTCACGAGCGGCCTCCGCCACCTTGCGTGCCTCACGTGCGCTGGGGCCGGAGTTGGGTTGGGTCTGGGTAGTGGTCATTCCTGGGGACCTCCTTGTCCACGTGGTGGCCAGCCATTCTACGCTTCCGTGGCTCCGGCAGGGGCAACCAGGAGACCCCGGGCCTTCCCCCGTATGGGCCCCCGGGGCCGCTCTGCGGTGGTGCTCATCCCGGGGTGGCGCCCCTCCAGGGGGTCACACAATGGCAACAAAGTGATCTTTGCGGCATTCCAGCCGGCCGATCAATAGGATTGTGCACACTTCACACGGAAGAAGGACGGACGATGACGACCACCACCACGGCTTCGCCCCGGACGCCATTCGGGCGTTGGAAGGACTGGGTGACCAAGGAGACCACTGGCGGCGCCCTGCTTCTGGGGGCAGCCATGATCGCCCTGATCTGGGCCAACACCCCGTGGGGCGACGGGTACCACGCCTTCTCCAGCTTCCGCATCGGCCCGGACGCGATCGGTCTCAACCTTTCCCTGGCGCACTGGGCGGCCGATGGCCTCCTGGCCATCTTCTTCTTCCTGGTGGGAGTGGAACTCAAGCACGACCTCGTGGTGGGTGCGCTCAGCAACCTGAAACAGGCCGCGGTTCCCGTGATCGCGGCCGTGGGCGGCATGATCGCGCCGGCCACCATCTACACCGTCGTCATCCTGATCTCCGGTGACCAGACGGCGCTCAACGGCTGGGCCATCCCATCGGCCACCGACATCGCCTTCGCGCTGGCCGTCCTCGCTGTCTTCGGCCGCGGCCTGCCGCGTGCGCTGCGGGTCTTCATGATGACCCTCGCCGTGGTGGATGACCTGCTGGCCATCATCATCATTGCCATCTTCTACACCAGCGGACTCAACCCGGTCATGTTGCTCGGCACCGCCGCCTGCGTGGCGGCCTTCTACTTCGTGATCCGCACCAGGCGTGCACCGTGGTGGATCCTGGTCCCGCTGGGCGTGCTGGCCTGGTGGTTCATGTTCACCTCCGGCGTCCACGCCACCATCGCCGGCGTCGTGCTCGGTTTCTGCGTCCCGGCCCGTCCGGTCCACTCCCAGCAGCACTCCCGCACCCACCAGATCGAGCAGGCCCTCCAGCCCTACTCGGCAGGGATCGTGCTCCCGATCTTCGCGTTCTTCGCAGCTGGTGTCACCTTCATCGGGGAGGGCGGCGCCAGCGAGATCCTGCTGCAGCCGGTGGTGCTGGCCATCGTGCTCGGCCTGTCGATCGGGAAGATCATCGGCGTGATGCTCACCACCACCCTGGTCATCAAATTGACCCCGCTGCGGCTGCCGGGTGCCATCAAGTTGCCGCAGCTGCTCCCCGTGGCCATGATCTGCGGCATCGGCTTCACCGTCTCGCTGCTGATCGCCGATCTATCCTTCGTGGACGGCGAGCACACCGCCGGCGGCAAGATCGGCGTGCTGCTGGGAACAGCGGTCTCGGCCATCATCGGCGCCGTGATGCTGAGCCTCTCGGCGAAGAAGGCCCGTCGTGAAGCGGAGCAGCTCGAGCCCGAGCAGCGCGACCTGGTGCGCATCACCGGCGAGGAACGCCGCGGCCTGGCCTGGGATCCGATCATCCTGGCCGGCATCGACGATGACCGCCTGCCCGACCCCGACCTGGACCACATGGCGCGCCTGGACGGTCTGGACCTGAAGAGCGTGGAGGACGAGTTCGTCGACCACATCGAAGAGGAACGCGAAGTTGACTGGGGCCCTCACTCCGAGGAAGGAGATGACGGCGACGAGGATGAGCTGCGCTACCTCTGAGCTCCTTGACGAGTTCATCGCGCTCGCGCAGCGAAGCGTCCCCTACCCGCCGCGGGTAGTGGCCATCGACGGCGCTGCCGGCTCCGGAAAGACGACGATCGCCGCCCTCCTCCTCGAGAGGCTGGGCGAGGAGAACGCCTCCGTCGTCCACATGGACGACCTGTACCCGGGCTGGGACGGACTGGCGGAGGCGCCGTCGCTGCTGGTGGAGCACGTCCTTGCTCCCCTCCACCGAGGGGAGGAAGGGCGCTTCCGCCGCTGGGATTGGCACGCCGACGCACGCGCCGACGAGATCGTGGTGCCACGCAGCGACTGGGTGGTGGTGGAAGGTGTCGGTTGCGGTTCCCGCGACGCTCGCGCCTACCTGTCGGCGCTGCTGTTCATGGAGGCGGAGCACGACGTGCGCATGCGTCGTGGCATCGAGCGCGACGGCGAGGGCTTCCGCCCCCACTGGGAACGCTGGGCCTGCCAGGAAGCGGCGTTGTTCGAAGCGGAGCAGACCCGGTCGCAGGCCGACATGGTCATCCGCACCTAGTGCCCTTGCCGGTGTGGACACCGGAACGTCGACGGGCCCTGCTCCTTCCAGGAGCAGGGCCCGCCCGTCACAGTGGCTCAGAGCATCGGCTGGGTGTGCCAGATCCGCTGGATGTAGTCACGCATGGAACGGTCCGAGCTGAAGTAGCCGGCGCGGGCCACGTTCAGGATGGCTGAGCGCATCCAGGAGTCCTGGTTGGCGTAGCGCTCCTCCACTGCACGTTGTGCTTCGTCGTAGGAGGCGAAGTCCGCGAGGGCCATGAACCGGTCCGAGTGCAGCCAGTTGTTGAGGATGGCGTCGAACGTGTGGGCATCGCCACCGCTGAAGTGCCCGGAGGCAATCAGGTTGATCGCGTCCCGGATCTGGGCGTTGTTCTCGTAACACTCGGCGGGGCTGTAGCCCTTCGCCTCCAGTTCGGCAACCTCCGGCTCGTTCATGCCGAACAGGAAGAAGTGCTTGTCCCCGACGAAACGGCGGATCTCGACGTTGGCGCCGTCGTCCGTGCCGATTGTCAGGGCCCCGTTCAGGGCGAACTTCATGTTGCCCGTGCCGGAGGCCTCCATCCCGGCCAGCGAGATCTGCTCGGACAGGTCGGCGGCGGGGATCAGCTTCTCCGCCAGGGTGACGTTGTAGTTGGCAGGAAACGCCACCTTCAGACGACCCTCCAGACGCGAGTCGGCGTTGACGGCCTCGGCCACCTTGTTGATCAGGTGGATGGTGTCCTTGGCCATCTTGTAGCCAGGTGCCGCCTTGGCGCCGAAGACGACGGTGCGGGGCGTGAGGTCCCCGGGTGCCAGCTTGCCGGAGATCACCTGCTCGTAGAGCGAGACCGTGTGCAGCAACTTCAGGGACTGCCGCTTGTACTCGTGCAGACGCTTGACCATCACGTCGAGCATGTGGCCCTCGGGCAACTCGATCCCGTCCCGGGCGCTCAGAAGATGCGTCAGCCGCGTCTTGTTCCAGGCCTTGACTTCGGCGAACTTCGTGCGGAACTCCGGGTCGTCAGCGTAGGGCTCCAGTTCCCGCAGACGCTCCAGGTCGGTGACCCAACCGCTGCCGATGGCGTCGTGGATCAGGTCGGAGAGCTTCGGGTTGGACATCTTGAGAAATCGACGGGGGGTGACGCCGTTGGTGACATTGGTGAACTTCTCGGGCCAGAGCTGGGAGAACTCCGGCAGCACCTTGTCGCGCAACAGCTGGCTGTGGAGTTCGGCCACGCCATTGATCTTGGTGGCGGCGGTGGTGGCCAAGTAGGCCATCCTGACGCCCTGCTCAGGGGCCTCGGCGATCATCGACATGCGACGGGGCCGCATCTCGTCACCGGGGAAGGCGGCGCGGACCTCGGCGAGCAACTGCTCGTTGATCCAAAAGATGAGCTCCAGGTGCCGGGGGAGCAGCCTGCCGAGCAGTTCCGTGGACCACACCTCGAGCGCCTCGGGCAGCAGGGTGTGACAGGTGTAGGCGAAACATCGCTGGGTGACCTCCCATGCCTCCTGCTCGCCGAAGCCCTTCTCGTCGATCAGGATGCGCATCAGCTCCGGCACCGCGATGACCGGGTGGGTGTCGTTGAGCTGGAAGATGA